>NZ_JBSSAG010000008.1:0-102218 GCF_054058395.1 Thermostichus sp. OS-CIW-26
GGCTGTCGTAAACCAGCCTAGAGGTTCGGGCCTGTTTTGTTCTCTGGTAGGGCAGAGCAGGCTCAGGGCTACTGAAAGCCCGCTCCGTACCGCTTTAGCGGTCGGAGTCGGGTAGTTTACAGCAGAAAGTGGTAAGCCTACGGCACCGCACCGCTGCTGATAACGAGCTATACTCAGGTGCTGCTGGAGAGGCTGCTGGGGCCGGCCATAATGGGAAAACGCCATCCTGGCTGTGGCGGAATCCTTTGCGAGAGCTTGCCTGCATCCATGCTGGAACACGACATTGTCATCATCGGGGGAGGGCTGGCCGGTTGCCGAGCGGCTTTGGAGGTTATGCGACGGGATCCCAGCCTCGACCTGGCCTTGGTGTCCAAAACCCATCCCATTCGCAGCCACTCGGTAGCAGCCCAAGGGGGCATTGCCGCCGCCTTACAAAATGTTGATCCGCAAGATTCCTGGGAGGCTCATGCCTTCGATACCGTCAAGGGATCCGATTACCTAGCGGATCAAGATGCGGTGGAGATTCTGGCCCGGGAAGCCCCTGAGGTGATCATCGACCTAGAACACTTGGGGGTCTTGTTCTCCCGCCTGCCGGATGGCCGCATTGCCCAGCGGGCCTTTGGGGGACACAGCCACCCGCGCACCTGTTATGCCGCCGACAAAACCGGGCACGCCATTTTGCACGAGTTGGTGAGCAACCTCAAGCGTTTTGGGGTCAAGCTCTACAGCGAATGGTATGTGCTGGATCTGATCCTGGAGGACAACCAAGCCCAGGGCGTGGTGATGTTGGAGCAGGCCAGCGGACGGCTGGAAGTGCTGCGGGCCAAGGCGGTTATGTTGGCTACAGGCGGCTATGGGCGCATCTACAACTCCACGTCCAACGACTTTGCTTCCACCGGCGATGGCATGGCAATGGTGGCGCGGGCCGGCCTGCCTCTGCAGGATATGGAGTTTGTGCAGTTTCATCCCACGGGCCTGTATCCGGTGGGGGTGTTGATCTCAGAGGCAGTGCGCGGAGAGGGGGCCTATCTGATCAATGGGAAGGGGGAGCGCTTTATGGCCGCCTATGCCCCCAGCCAGATGGAGTTGGCCCCACGGGATATCACGTCGCGGGCGATTGTTACGGAGGTGCGGGCCGGGCGCGGTATTGACGGCAAAGATTTTGTCTACTTGGATCTGCGGCATCTGGGGGCAGAAAAGATCCACACTCGGCTGCCCTTCTGTTGGGAGGAGGCCCATCGCCACTTGGGCATCGATGCGGTTGTCGATCCCATTCCAGTGCGACCGACGGTGCACTACTGCATGGGCGGGATCCCGGTGACGGTGGATGGCCAGGTGTTGCGGGATGTCCAAACCCGTGTGGAAGGGCTGTTCGCTGCCGGTGAAACGGCCTGTGTTTCGGTGCATGGGGCCAACCGGCTGGGCAGCAACTCTCTCCTGGAGTGCATTGTTTTCGGGCGGCGCACAGGGGCAGCCATGGTAGAAGCCGTCAGAGGTCGAGCCTTGCCGAAAGTGGACGAGGGATCCCTGCTCAAACAGGCCGCCAGCCGGATTGCCGGGCTCCTGGAACGATCAGGGAAGAGCCGCATTGATCAGGTGCGGCGGCAATTTCAAGATTGCATGACCGAGCATTGCGGCGTCTACCGCACCGAATCGGTTCTCCAAGAAGGGATCCAAACATGGCAACAGATCCGCCAGCGTTACGAGCGGGATTTGCGCTTGGACGATCGGGGCAAGGTGTGGAACACCGAGCTGATCGAAGCGCTGGAGCTGGACAACCTCATGACGGTGGGGGCTTTGATCCTCGCCAGCGCCCTGGAACGGCGGGAAAGCCGTGGCTCCCACGCGCGGGAAGATTACCCCCAACGGGATGATCAACGGTTTTTACAACACACCTTGGCTGCCTTTCGCGAGGGATCCCCTCAGATCAGCTATCGCCCCGTGGTGATCACCCGGTTTCCCCCTCAGGAGCGAAAATACTAACTTTCCAGAGGCCTCCCAGGCCAATTAGGATTGCTCTATCGTTCCCGTTAGCAGGATGGAGCCCCTTTCAAAATTATCCAATATCTAGGGATTCTATCTTCGCCAGCTTGAAATCTCGTCTACTGCCGGAGGGCCAGCCATGCAAGAAACCCTGGAGAAAGCAGCCGTCGCCCTGCAAGCGGAGCTGAATCTGGAGCCTTTTTGGATGCCCTTTACGGCCAATCGGCAATTTAAAGCCAACCCGCGCCTGTTGGTTGCCGCCCGAGACATGTACTACACCAGCCACGATGGCCGCCAAATCCTAGATGGGACTGCCGGGCTGTGGTGTGTGAATGCCGGCCACTGTCGTCCCCCGATTGTGGAAGCAATCCAACAGCAGGTGGCCCAACTGGACTACGCCCCAGCTTTTCAAATGGGCCATCCCAAAGCCTTTCAACTGGCAGAGCAGCTCATCCAGCTCACTCCTGCCGGACTGGATCACGTTTTTTTCACCAACTCTGGCTCTGAGGCGGTGGATACGGCCCTGAAAATGGCCATCGCCTACCATCGCTTACGCGGACAGGGATCCCGGCAGCGGCTGATTGGCCGAGAACGGGGCTACCACGGCGTTGGCTTTGGGGGCATCTCGGTCGGGGGCATCTCCAACAACCGCAAGTTTTTTGGCAGCCTCATTCCCGGCGTAGACCACCTACCCCACACCCACAACCTGGAGCAAAACGCCTTTAGCCGCGGCCTGCCTCGCTGGGGATCCCACTTGGCAGAAGACTTGGAGCGGATCGTCGCTCTCCACGATGCCAGCACGATTGCAGCGGTGATCGTAGAGCCGGTTGCCGGTTCAACGGGGGTGTTGCTGCCGCCGGTGGGCTATTTGGAAAAGCTGCGGGCCATTTGCGACAAATACGGCATTCTGCTCATCTTCGATGAGGTGATCACCGGCTTTGGGCGTCTGGGATCCCCTTTTGCGGCCAATTACTTTGGGGTGGTGCCGGATCTGATTTGCTGTGCCAAGGGCCTCACCAATGGCACCATCCCGATGGGCGCAGTGATCGTCAAGCAAGAGATCTACAGCGCCTTCATGGAGGCTGCTGGTTCCGCTGATGACCTGCACCGTCCAGAGGACAACAGCAGGACACTCTCCTGGAGCCCCATCGAGTTTTTCCACGGCTACACCTACTCCGGCCACCCAGTTGCCAGTGCCGCCGGCTTGGCTACCCTGAACCTGTATCGAGAAGAAGGCCTGTTCGAGCGGGCTGCCAGCCTTGCCCCCCTCTGGGAGGAGGCTCTCCATTCCCTACGGGGCTTGCCTCATGTCATCGATGTGCGCAACCTCGGCTTGGTGGGGGCAATTGAATTGGAAAGGATCCCTGGCCGACCGACAGCGCGGGCTTTTGAAGCTTTTTTGCGCTGCTACGAACGTGGGGTATTGATTCGCACTACAGGTGATACCATTGCCCTTTCCCCGCCTTTGATCATCGAGGAAGCCCATATTGAACACCTGATCGCCACCCTGAAGCGAGTTCTTCAAGAGCTACCTTAGTCCTGAATCGACAAGAGAGACTGCCTGAGGGAGTTAGAAGCTTCTGGGGCTGGGCGTCGGCGAAGGACTGGGAGAGGGACTGGGTCTGGGCGAAGGGGATACCGAGGGAAAGGGATTGGGGGTGCCGGTCGGCGTTGGCGAGGGGGAGGGACTGGGCGCAGGCAACACCCGTAAAGGAGCTTTGGCCGAAGCAATTCGGCCCTGGGTATCCGCCACCATTGCCGTCACCTCATAATCCCCGGTGGGAGCAGAAGTGGGAATGGTGATGGGGATGGTGCCAATGCAGGCTCTGCTGTTGGGCTGACAGCCGACGGCAGCGGCAGTGAAATCAAAGGTGAGGGTGAGGGGGCTTTGTCGGATTTCCACCCGGAAGCTGATGCCGGCCCCCAAACCTGCAGGAGTCGTCACGGCCACCAGCACGTTGAAGGGTACCGTCTGTCGCGCGTCCGTCAGGGCCACCACGGCAATCGAAGGCGGCTCTGCTGCAAAGGAAGCAGTGGGAGAGGGGCTGGGAGTGGGGAAAGGATTCAAGAGGGGAGTGGGGGTCGGGGTAGGCAGAGGGGTGGGCGGCGGCGTAGGGACAGGACTGGGGATGAGGAAAGGAGTGGGCGTTGGAGCCACCACCGCTATCGGCGTGATGGTAACCGCAGGCTGTTCGCCGGCATCTTCTTGGCAAGCCACCAGTGACAACGACAGAAGAGCGGCTACACTGGCCCTTATTACAGAGGAGGCTGCTAACGTCCAGCTCTGACGGAACCTATGGGGCTGCTGTCTCATGGGGTTTGACTCCTCACAACACAAAGCTTTGGGATCCTGCCGGTTCTGGGAGAGCCGAGCCTTGGTGGTGTCCAACTCAAAAACTCGGCCAGGCTGCTTCTCAGCCACAGCAGCGCTTACACGCTGCTAACACTATAGATAGAGTCTTAGCTTTTTGCAAACCCCACCTGTGGACTCCCCCTTTGGGGGTGAAGCCAGATAGAGGGGAATGACCTGGGCCGAGTTAGACTGGTAAGCGTGACAGCAAGACGAGGATCCATGGCAGCAAGGGCGGGAGCAGAACCATCTTCTGGCTGTGGAGAAGCAGAGGGGCAGACTGCCGTTGGCGTTGATGCCCTGTACCCCTCAGAAAACATCAGCGGGGCGGGGTATGCCCGGGAAGAGCTGCAAGAGGCTTGCGGGGTCTTTGGCATCCTGGCTCCAGGAGAGGAGGTGGCCAAGCTGGCCTACTTTGGCCTATTTGCCTTGCAGCATCGCGGCCAAGAATCGGCAGGGATCGCCACTTTTGAGGGATCCTTTTGCCGGGTTCACAAGGCGATGGGCTTGGTCTCCCAGGTCTTCGATGAAGTGAACTTGGCCCAACTGACCGGGGATCTGGCGGTTGGTCACACCCGCTACTCCACCACTGGATCCAGCCGCGTGGCCAATGCTCAGCCGGTGATCGTGGAGACTCGCCTGGGGCCGCTGGCTCTGGCCCACAACGGCAATTTGGTCAATGCGGAAGAGCTGCGGAAGGAACTGGAGGCCGCCGACCGGCACCTAACCAGCAGCACCGACTCCGAGTGTATTGCCCACGCCATTGCCCAGGCGGTGAACCAAGGTCAAGATTGGATCGCGGCCACTTGCCAAGCTTTGCGCCGCTGTCAGGGGGCTTTTAGTCTGGTGATCGGCACGCCAGAGGGCCTGATCGGGGCACGGGATCCCTATGGGGTGCGTCCGCTGGTGTTGGGGCTTTTGAGCAGCAACCCCGCTCTGGATGAGCTGCTGCAGTCAGAGATGCTGGAGATCATCTGCAGCGACGGCACCCTCAGCCACCCCGAGGCCGAGCCGCTGCATTACGTGTTGGCTTCAGAAACCTGTGCTTTGGATATCATTGGGGCCGACCCTCTGCGGCAGGTGGAGCCGGGAGAGTTGGTGTGGATCAGCCGTCAGGGGCTGCAATCGGTGCGTTGGGCGGAGGCCACCCCCAAGCTGTGCATCTTCGAGATGATCTACTTCGCCCGCCCAGACAGTTGGATGCACGGGGAAAGCCTCTACTCCTACCGGGTGCGGCTGGGAGAACAACTGGCCAAGGAGGCTCCGGCAGAGGCCGACTGGGTGATCTCCGTTCCCGATTCCGGCACGCCGGCGGCCATTGGCTATGCTCGCCAGTCGGGGATCCCTTACACCGAAGGGCTGATCAAAAATCGCTACGTGGGCCGCACCTTTATTCAGCCCACCCAATCCATGCGGGAGCGGGGCATTCGCATGAAGCTCAACCCCCTGGAGGATGTGCTGGGGGGGAAGCGGATTGTTATTGTGGACGACTCAATTGTGCGGGGCACCACCAGCCAGAAAATCGTCAAGGCCCTGCGCCAGGCGGGGGCTACCCAGGTCCACATGCGCATTTCCAGCCCCCCGGTCACCCATCCCTGCTTCTACGGCATCGATACCGATAGCCAGGATCAGTTGATTGCTGCCCAGCATTCCGTAGAGGAAATCGCCGAGAAGATTGGAGTGGATTCTTTGGCCTACCTGAGCTGGGAAGGCATGCTGGCTGCCACGGGCCGGGATCCCAACTCGTTCTGCTCCGCTTGCTTTACCGGCCACTACCCCATCCCCATCCCAGAAGGGCTGAAGCGCTCCAAACTGGCCCTGGAACTGGTGGCTACTGGCAAGAGCCGCTAGGCTGCTCAGGGATCCCCGCTAGACTGAGAAGAAGAATTGCTTGGGGCAAGCCATGACTTTTCGCCTACGCCAATTGGGGGATCCCATCCTGACGCAAGTGGCCGAGCCGGTGACGGAGTTCAAAACGCCGGCCTTGCAAGATCTCATAGAAGGCATGCTGGCTACCCTGAAAGAGGCGCAGGGGGTGGGCTTGGCTGCTCCTCAGGTGGGATCCCTGCTCCAAGTGCTGATCGTGGCCTCTCGTCCCAATCCCCGCTACCCGGAAGCGCCGCAAATGCAGCCTTTGGTGATGGTTAACCCCCGTCTGCTGGCTTGCAGTTCTGACCAGGTGCTGGGTTGGGAAGGCTGCTTGAGTGTGCCCAATTGCCGTGGTCTGGTAGCCCGCGCTCGCGAAGTGGAGGTGGAGTATTACACTCCAGAAGGCGTTCAGCAAAGGGTGGTCTGGCAGGATTTTCCGGCGCGGATCTTTCAGCACGAATACGATCACCTGATGGGTCGGGTGTTCCTGCAGCGGCAGCCTCGGCAACTGCTTACCGAAGCCCAGTACCAAGCCCAGATTTTGGGTCAGCCCGCCTGAGGGATCCCACCATGCCCTACATGGTTATCTACGACGGCCTCTGCAACCTCTGTGCCACCGGCGTTCAGCTCTTGGAGCAACTGGATCGCGGACGGCAGTTTTGCTATGCTCCCATGCAAGATACCTCTACCCTGGCCCAATGGGGGATCCCACCGGAGCAGGTGGAGCTGGGGATGATTCTCATCGATCTGGAGCACCCAGAGCGCCGCTGGCAGGGATCCGCCGCCATTGAACAAATTGCCGCCCTTTTGCCGAGCGGGGAGGTGTGGCTGGCTCTGTACCGCAACTTTCCTGGCTTGAAGTTTCTGGGGGATCTGGGCTACGAACAGATCCGGGATCACCGCTACGAGTGGTTTGGCTGCCGTAACACCCTCTACCTATCGGCTTACCCTGTCTGTGTTCGCGGCCAGGATCTCCTGGTGGATTTGGTAGATAAGGAATCATGCTCAGCCCCGTCCAGCAACTGCTGCACCAATACGCTCAGGGGGAACGGGATTTCAAGCAGCTGAATCTCAGCGCCCTGGGGCTTTACCAAGCAGATCTGCAAGGGATCCTCCTCAGCGGGGCCGACCTCTCTGGCCTTTGTCTGGCTGAAGCAGTTCTGTGCCGGGCCATTTTGGTGGGAACTGTCTTGGTGAATGCCAACCTGCGCCAAGCCTTCCTGGAACAAGCCAATCTGTGTCGAGCAAACCTACGTCAGGCTAACCTATGGCGGGCCCAGCTAAAAGCTGCTGATTTGAACAATGCCCGCCTAACTGAAGCCATTCTTTGTTACGCTGACCTCAGCCATAGCCGCCTTGAGGGAGCCCATCTGCAAGGGGCGGACTTGAGCCATGCCAACCTCAGCCAGGCCAATCTCCGGCAAGCCAACTTGCGCCAAGCCAACCTGATGGGGGCTAACCTAAGCAGCGCCGTTTTGGCTGACGCCGATTTGCATCAGGCCAATCTCGTGGGAGCGGACTTGCGGGGATCCCTGCTGCGGAGCGCCCACCTTACCCCTGAGACCCAAATTGCAGAAAAGTGGCGCCAGGTGTGGCAAATCCTCAACTGGGAGCAGGAAGGACGAGATCTGGTGGGCAGGGATCTGTCGGAGGCAAATCTTTGCGGGGGCTATCTCCACTCGGCCCAATTGGATGAAGCCAACCTTGCCGATGCAGACCTCAGCCAAGTCATCCTCTGCAGGGCTTCCTTGCAAAAGGCTAACCTGCGCCAAGCTCGCCTACTGCAAGCGGACTTGCAGGGCTCCAATTTGCGAGAGGCTAACTTTGTCCATGCCGATCTGCGCGGCGCCAATCTCCGCGAAGCCCACCTCGGCGGGGCCGACTTAACCTCAGCCAACCTACAAGGGGCAGATCTCAGCCAGGCCGTCCTGCAGGGGACACGCCTAGACGCCCAGACCCAATTGGATCCCAAGTGGAAACAAGTTTGGCGGGTTCTCAACCAGCCGCGTTCCGGCTGGAGCTTGGCCCGAGCTAACCTTGCAGATGCGTATTTGCGCCGAGCCTACCTGCAGCAAGCGGACTTGACCGGAGCGGATTTAAGAGGAGCTGATTTGCGAGAAGCAGACTTGCAGGAAGCCAACTTGAGCCAAACCGACTTGCGGGGCACCAACCTGCGGGGAGCTAACCTGAACGGCGCTTTGTTCAAGGGATCCCTTTACGACGAGTACACCTTTCTTTAGATTCACATTGTTGCTACAGCCTATTAAAAATAGGATACAAGTATTCAAGAGGAAGGAGAGAGGGATATGCCAACCCATTCGCTAGAAGCTGGGAAGTGTAGCATAGAGCAGATAGTGGAGACCTCTTTATTACTTATCAACCCGTCCTGCTTCCGAAGTTGGTTTGCTAAGTGTTGCTACTGTGCCCCTTAGTTCCTTAACAGGCTGTATCGTTACTCCTGGGGCACCACCCGCCAAACGGTTCCTCTAGCTGCCATCGCTCGTGACCAAATTCAAAGCTTGAAAGAATGGGCTGCCGAGTCAGGAGCACGTACCGCTTCCCAAGATCAAAAGTTGATTCAGGAGCTACGGACCATCGTCCAGAAGAGAGGGTTAGGCTACATTGAAGTTGATAGTCCCCCATCCTTTTCCTCTCCACCTCCTGCCTAAGCTGTTTTGGTCGGCTCGTTCCGAGTTGTGGCAGCTCCGTGGAAGTAGGCTTGCAAGCATTTTTTCCTGCAAGACGCGGAAAAACTCCGGTTGCCGCTCCGCTTGAATTTGCTGCCTGTGGATTAGCCCCCTTAAATCCGTCCGGGGAAGCCGCCGATTGATCTGAGCTGCTCAGGTGGCCCCTTGTTGGATTAACTTCCGGCAGCTCCCAGGCAGGGCACTGGGATCGGATCCCGCACGTTAGCGTGCAGGACCGATGGTTTTGCACTTTTCGTATCCTTGACTACAGATTTTTTGGTAGGATTGATCGTGTAGAGGTACTGGTATGTAGAGCAGCCTTATGAGTGCAATCGCTGAAATGAGGGGGACAAGTCTCCTGGCCCGCCATCGCCAAAACATAGCAGCCTCCCTGGCCCGTCGTTTGGAAGCAGCTAGGGCGGCCAACAACACCCGCTTGATGGAGCTGCTGAAACAAGAAGAGCGGCAGCTGGCAGCCGAGTACGGCGGCAGGGATCCCTTCTCTTCAGCGCTCTTCAGAGGACTGCGCCATCTTTGGCAGAGCTTGAAGGCAGTCTTGGCGGCCTGCGATGAACTGCGGGTGCGGCAGTGGGTAGATGGCAGCGGCATGGTCTGGTGGTCTGTCCAAGACCCAATCACGGGAGAGCGCCTGTGTACCCATTCCGAGGGGGAGCTCATGGAGTGGATCGAGAAGCACCAGCGAGAGGATTAGTCTTCGCGGCTAGGACTTGCCTGAGCACCAATAGCCAGTGTTTCCCCTGGCGCTTCGTGCGTGTCCCAGTCTTTCCAGCTTGGGGAGGAAGGGAACAAAAAGTTTCACGGCTAGGCCGGGGCAATGGCCACCTGAGAATCCAAATTGATAGGATTACGAAGACTCATCATCTGCTTTAGGGGCCCTGAGATGGTTTGGCAATTGTTGACTTGGCCGGCCCAAAGTTTGCTTTGGCTAGCAGAGCAGATCCAAGAACGCGCCGAAGCACAGCTGGATAGCAAAGAAAACCTGCAAAAAGAACTTACGGCCCTGCAAATTCAGCTAGATTTGGGAGAAATTGACGAGGAAACCTACGCCCGCCGAGAAGAGGAGATTTTATTGGCTCTGGAAGCCTTAACCCAAGCAGAAGGAGAAGCCGAAGCATAGAGTTCTGCCGGTGGGCCTGGAAGGGATCCCTCAGCATTGCAGGGGGGGCAGAACATGGGAGAATGAGCTTCTGTACACCCCCATCTTTCCTACCCTGGGCTGTTTTCAATGACTGAATCCCATGAAACCTTGGTGCTCCGCGACGAGCAAAACCAGCCTCTCAAGTGCGAGATCCTGCGTCAGGTGGTCATCGACGAGCAGACCTATGCCCTGGTAACTCCCGTTGATGCTGTGATCAAAGTGCTGGTTTGGGAAGGGGAAGAAGAACCCAGCCAAGCGGTGAACGGCGATGCCAACATGGAAGGGATCCTGGACGAGCCGGATCCCGAAGAGCTACAGGCTGCCCTGCCCACCATCCAGGCTGTCTTGGGGGAGTTGAACCTCACCTTGCAGCAAAATGGCTTCGACATCCTCACGGTTCAGGGGGAATTGCCCCCAGTCGAAGAGGAAGATGTGTTCGAGCTGGGCGAGAGCGAGGAAGATGCCCAGGAGTTTCAACTGCTAGCTACCTTTTTCTACCAAGAGAAGAAATACGGCATCTTTACCCCCCTCGATCCCGTTTTGCTCTACGCCGCTCTGCCTGACGAAGGGGATCCCTACCTGCTCACCCCCGATGAGCCGCCAGAGCTTTTTGATCAGCTCTATGCCCTGCTGCTGGATCTCGATGAGGAATGGGAAGATGATGAAGAAGATGAGGACGAAGATTAGGGGGATCAACCCCTGTTGTTTTGCCGGGCTAGATATTTTTGCCAAGCCAACGCGGCTAGAAGGCAAAGGCAACGGAAGTGCCTGGGAAAGTTTTCCCGGAGTTTTTCGTCGGCCACTCCAAACGCGCCCCGACATCTGCTGAGGGACGGTTTCGGGCTTCCGGCAGGGATCCTGGAGCTGGGGAGTGCGCCCCACGCCCATTGCCAGAATGAAGATAGCCCCAGCCGCCTGAGCATTGCGTAGCGAAGGAGCAACAGGGATGCAGCCGGTTGATTTAACCACCCTGCGTGCTGTGCTCGCCGATCTAACCCAGGCTAAGACAGGTCGGGATCCAGTGTTGCCTGCCCGCGTGGAATGGATCCAACAGACCGATCTGTGGACGGTGGTCATTGGCTTGCGCACCCTCACTGCCCGCCCCTGCCTGCTGTTGTGCTGGCATCCTCAGGCGGCCCGTCTCCACCTCTGTCAGCCTCCTCCCAAAGAGCCGGATGGCTTTCAATTTAGCCAGTTCCTCCAACGGCAACTGAAGGGTTTGGCTCTGACGGAGCTAGCTCTGCTGGAGGATTGGGAACGGGTGGTTGACTTGCGCTTTGCCCCTCGGCCTGGGGATCCCCCTTATCGCCATCTCTACCTGGAGGTGATGGGCAAGCACAGCAATGCCATTTTGGTGGACGAGGCGGGCATGATCTTGGCCAGTGGCCATGGGGTAAGCGAGCGCCAATCGCGAATCCGTCCAGTGCAGCCGGGCCTGCCCTACGAAGCTCCTCCGGCCCTAACCGACCCGATCCCGCAGCGATCCGAGCCCTTTTCCTGGTGGCAAGAGCGCGTCGCCCTGATCCCTGGCCCCATCGGCCAACGGCTGTTGCGCTGTTATCGCGGCCTCAGTCGGCATTTGGTGGAAGCGATGTGTCATCAGGCTGGGATCCCGCCGCAAACCCCCAGCGATCACCTCTCTGCCCAGGATTGGCAGGCACTGTTTGCCAGGTGGCAAGACTGGTTAACCCGTCTGGAAACAGGCCAGTTTGACCCAGCTCCCACTCCCCAGGGATACACCGTTCTCGGCTGGGCAAGCGGTGCCGTTCCCGTTAGCGGGACGGAGTCCCTGCAACAACCTTCTCGACTCAATCTGCACCAACTTCTGGAAGGCTACTACCAGGCTCAGCTTAACCGCGAACAGTTTGAGCGAGAGCGCCACCGTCTGCTGCAAAGGGTATCCACCCTGCTGAAAAAGCTCTATCAGCGGCGAGAGCAATTTGAGGCAATGCTGGCCGACTCCACCCAAGCGGAAGCCTCCAAGCAGGCTGCCGACTTGTTGATGGCCCACCTCCACCTCTGGCGGCCAGGGTTGCATCACATCGAGCTGCCGGATTTTGCCAGCGGCCAGACGGTCAAGATCCCTCTCGACCCCGAAAAAAATGCCATTCTCAATGCCCAAGCCTACTACCGCAAGCACCGCAAACAAAAACGGGCCCAGGATGCCCTCCGACCTTTACAAGAGGCGCTCGGCCAAGAGATCCTCTACCTCGAGCAGGTGGAAGCGTCTCTACAGCAGCTGGAAACCTATCGGGATCCCCAAGACTTGACCACCCTCAAGGAAATTGAGACCGAGCTGATTGAACAGCGCTACTTGGAGAGTCCCACTCGCAACAGCGGGACAGAGTCTCTGCGGGCGAGCTCAAAACATGCCTCACCGGCAACCTTCAACCCCCACCGCTTTACCAGCCCCAGTGGCTTCTCCATTTGGGTGGGGCGCAACAACCTGCAAAATGATCAGCTCACCTTTCGCGTGGCTCAGGAACACGATTGGTGGTTTCATGCCCAAGAGATCCCCGGCAGTCATGTGCTGCTGCGCTTGCCCCCCGGGGCTGTAGCAGAAAGCGAAGATCTGCAGGCGGCTGCTGATTTGGCGGCCCATTTCAGCCGCGGTCGCCTCAGCGAACAGGTGCCAGTAGTCTACACTCGCCCGAAACTGGTGTTCAAACCCAAGGGATCCCCGCCCGGCATGGTCGTTTACAAACAGGAGCAGGTGCTTTGGGGGCGGCCCAGCCATGCGCAGCTGCTCATTGCGTCAGCCCTTGGGCCACACTGACGCAACTGGTTACTTTGTTTCTGGCCAAGTGGGCAGGTTCGAGGCATTCAAGGGAGAACTTCGAGGGAGTAAGCGGCGCTGCGGCCATAGCGGCTGGGGTCGTACATTTCTTCTGCCAAAGCAGGAGCCACCTGGAATTGGCCGGGGATCTCCGGACGGAAGAGATAGACAAACTCATGGCGACCCTGCTTGAGCTCGGTGCTGAAAAAGGCCACGCGGTCATCCCGATTCTCTTGGCGGGTCCAAAACCAGTCCCACCAGTAGTCTGGGGCCAAGCCGGTGAACTCTCGCGGATCCTGGGAGGTGATCTCGGCGCCGCTGGGCAGGGGATCCTCGACCACCACGTAGTGGCTGTCCCGCTCGGCTTCCACCGTCAACCGGGCCAGGAGGATTTCTCCGGCCCTTACTGTGTCGCCAGGGCGCAGCGGCTGCTCTCGGTAGCGGATCTCCCCGTTGGGTTGGGGCTGGGGCTGTAGGCGGAAGTAGCTGCGGCTCACCGCAAAGCCTTGGGCTTGAGAGGGCAGAGGGTTGGGGACGAAGGCTTCTCCCCTCAAGCTGTAGTAAAGGGGGCCGGGGCCGGACTTTTCCAGGCGCAGGCTGCTCAGGTTCCCCACTTCTGCGTCAGCCCAATCCAGCCCATAGCGGGGATCCCCAGCGCCGGCCTGCCAGCGACCGAGAAGGGATCCGGTTGTCCCATCCAACACCCGCACCTCGCCGGGGCCGGGAAGCTGCTGCTGCTGGGCTTGGTAGTAGGCGGACAGGCCGAGGAGAGCATCGGCGGTGGCTTTGGTGGTGCGCCAGCGGTTGTTTTGCCGCTGTTGGAGAAGGGCATCGGCAATCTGGGCAGCCCGGTCATCCTGCAGCCGAACGGCCAATTGCAGTAGGGGGCCGGCCACCTCCATGTCGTCGTAGGTGGAGCGCTCTTGGGTCGCACGAGTTGGAGCAGCCGGGATAAACCAGCGCCCTTGGGGATCCTGTTGCCGCCGCTCCAGAACCTCATCCAGGGCTGCCTGGGCAAGATCCCTCTGGCCCAGTTGCAGGGCAGCCAGCCCTCGGTAGGCCAGGCCAAAGGTGGAGAGCCGCTCCGGCGGCGGCAGGTCGGCAGTTACCAAAGCGGGATCCCAGAGGGCCAGGCTGTAGGCGACAAAAGCCTGCAGATCGGGGGAGAGGGCTTGTGGCTGGGCCAGTTGAGCGGCCAGATAGTCCAAGGCCTGCCGCACCCGCCACTCTTTGAGGGCATAGCCAGCAGCTTGGGCAAGGTGATACCCCTGCAGGATGTATCCGGTCAGATAGGGGTTGCTCCGGTCACGGGCCCACCAGCCCCAGCCCCCATCGTAGTTCTGGGATCCCTCCAGTCGCTGCAAGCCGGATCGAAGCACTCGAGGCAGCCGCTCCAGGGTTTGAGAGCGCAGGTTCAAGCCCAACTGCTCGCTGACTTGGGCGACGGCTAGGGCGGGCAAGAAGCGACTCAGGGTTTGCTCGGTGCAGCCGTAGGGGAACTCCACCAGGTAATCCAGCGGCCCCAGCAGGGTTGCTGCCGGGCTAGCGGCCAGTTCCAGGTGAAGCTGCCGGGATCCCGGCACCCAGGTGGCGGGCCAATCCAGCGATAAGTCAAGGCTGCCCTCCTGCACCCGACCCACCTGGGAGAACCGTTGCACAGCGCCGAAAGGCTGGCTGGGGATCCGCAGTTGCAACGCATCTTTCAGCCCATTCCCTTCCGCCCAGACCCGCAGAGAGGTATCTCCGGCCCCCAGAACCTGGAGAGGCCATTCCACCCGCCCCGCTCCTTGGGCCGGCACGGTGAGGCGTTGTCGTTCCGGGCCTTGCAATTTCAAGATCCCACCGGCAGGAACAGGAACTTCCAGCCGCACCTCCACCGCTTGGGCTTGACCCGTGCGGTTTTGCACAATGGCCGCCAAGGTGAGCTGATCCCCCACCCGGAAAAAGCGGGGAGCGGCCAAGCGCACCAACAGGTCTTTGCTAACCGAGACTGTGGCAAGAGCGGATCCCACCTGGGTGTCGGCAGTGGCGGCGCGGGCGGTCAAGCGCCAGGTGGTGAGGTTGTCGGGCCAGCGCACCTGCACCTGAGCCAGGCCATCGGCATCGGTGACCAGATCCGGGAACCAGGCGGCGGTATCGCGAAAGTCTTCCCGCACTTGGCCGGCCAGCTTGTCAGCACCGCCGGGATATTGCTGAGGGAAAGAGGTAGTGGTGGTAACTTGGTTGTACTGGCGCCCATAGAAGAAGCGGCGAATATCCGGGGTGAAGTCGGGTCGCAATAGGTAGAGGGCATTGTCTACAATCCCTAGGCCCACCTCGGCGCTCACCGGCTGCCCTTGGGCATCGCGGGTGCGGATTTGGATTTGGGCGGTCTCGCCCGGTCGATAGGTGGGTTTATCGGTCTGCAGCTCCACCTGTAAAAAGCGATCCAAGGGGGAGACCCGCAGCAGGGCCTCGCTTTGGTACAGCCGCCGCTCTGGGCCGATGGCAGTGGCAGTGACGTAGAGATTGGGACGATAGTCGCCGCGGATGGGCAACCGCAGCGTGGCCGTATGCCCCTGGAGACGCAGCACCTGCACCTGGTGCAGCCGGGATCCCTCAATGCCCACCAGCACCGCCACATCCGGCAGCGGCGAGACTATCAGGATCTGGGCCTCTTCCCCCACCTGGTAGATCTGCCGATCCGCCACCACTTCCAGGCTGGGCAGGGATCCCCAACTTTGTAGGGGGCTGCCCGGCTCCACCACCCAGAGATAGTCCACCTCCTGCACCCGTTCGCGCCAGCGGTGCGGAGCACTTTGACGGCGGGGATCCCATGCCGTCAACCGCACCCGGTAGTCTCCCGGCTCCAGGTCGGCGGGCAGGTGGAGGTCGAGGCTGCCTTCCCCGTTGACAATCTGAAAAGGTTGCCGCAGCAGGGTATCTTGCCGTTGGTAGGTGCTGCTCTTGGGATCCCAGCGCCAGCGCTCCAGGCTCAGCTCTCCGGTGGCGCTGACGGGGCGGCCATCGTAATCGCGGGCTTGCAGCCGGTAGGTGAGGGTATCCCCCGGAGCGGGCAGGTGGCGGTCGGCCTCGGCAAAGAGGGCAAATTCGCCAGCCGTGACCCAGGCCCGCGCCGATCCTGTTACCGTCCGGCGGCTGATATCGGTCACCTCCACCTCGATGCGCAACTGCTGCACCTCTTGGGGGCCCCAGTAGCTGTCTTCTTCCCAGTTGAGATCCTGCAGCAGGCGATCCAGGCGAAACTCCGCCCGCCCTTGGGCATCCGTCACCCCTTCCCCTTCCGCCACCAACTGGCCGTAGCCGCCGTAGTAGCCCTGCTCCTCTCCCAGGTCGTCGGCGAAATAGTCTTCCTCGGCAGAACGGGGCAACAGCCCATAGCGCAGGCTCCAGTCGGGGCTGCTGTAAACTCGGTAGCGGAGCTGGGCAGCGGCCACCGGCGCGCCGAAAAGATACTCGGCCTCCACCTGCACCTTCAGGGATCCCCCCCGCACCAGCCAAGGTCGGTCGGGCACCACCGCCACCTCAAACTCCGGCTTGCGGTAGGCTTCCACCTGAAAAGAGGTGTATTCGCCGCTGGATCCCTGCGGCCCTGACACCTGCCACTTCAGGCCGTAGCTGCCCAGGGACGCTTCTTCTGGCAGTTGAAACTCCCCATGGACACTGCCAAAAGCATTGGTGGCCAGGGTTTGTTCGCTCAACACATCCCCGTTGGGGGCCGTAAGGGTCAGTTGCACTGCTTGTCCTGGGGGGGGCGGCGTGAGGCGGGTTTGCTCTCGCACCAGGGCGCGGAAATAGACGGTTTGGCCAGGACGGTAGAGGGGACGATCGGTGTAGGCGTAGATCCGGTGGGGCTGGTTCCAGCCATAGGCGTAGCTGCGGGACAAAGCCTGCAGGGTGTTGTCGGCACTGCGGCCATAGACCACCAGGGAAGAAACCTCTCTCGCCGGCAGGCCAAAGCGGGCCAGCCCCTCTGCATCGGTGGTGGCCGTCAGGGGATCCCCCCACTCCCCGAAAACTTGGATCTGGATCCCGGCCAGGGGACGCAGCTCCCGCAGGTGCACCGCCTGCACCACCAACTGGCTGGCATCCTTCTTCTGGATGAGGCCGAGATCGCTCACCAAAAACCAATGGTCGAAACGGGGCAAGGGTGCAGCCGCATTCAGCGGCTCCCGGCCCTCCGCCTCCACCCAGTAGGCCCCCGGCGGCAGGATCCCCAGCTCCAAGGTTTGGGCTGTCCACCCCTCTCCCGATCGTCGTGGCACCGGCTGCTGCCAACTGCGCACAAGCTCCCGCCGCAGGGTGGGATACAGAGCCGGATCCAGGGAGCCATAGCCAGCATCCGCCAAATCCCGCAAGAGAGGGGATCCCTGCAAATCCGCCAGGGAAAAGCGATAGAGGCTGAGCTGCACCGAGCCCAGGCTGGTGGCCCGCCACTGCAGCCGCGCCGGTTCTGCGGTCGTAAACACCTGGCTGGTGCTGTAGAGATAGAGACCGGGGGGGACAAGCTGAGGGCGCAAGGTGGGGATCCGAACCGTTGCCCCCTCCCGCACCAGAACGGATCTCTGGCTGCCCACCTTTTCCAGGCCGGATCCCTGCACCGTCACCTGGTATTCCCCAACAGGCAATCGATCCAAGCGATATTCGCCATCTGCGGTCAAGCTGGCGCTGCGCGTGACCGGGCCGGCTGCAATGACCTGCACATCCCCAGGCGGAGCCTCTGCCGGCAGCTCCACCCGTCCCGCCAGGGATCCCGTCGGCTGTTCGGAAAGCAAAACTGCCAGCCCCACCCCCAACAACAGCACCAGGGCCGCCAACCATCGCCTCAGCATGGGATCCCTCTCCTTTGTTGCTCCTACCCTGTGCCCTGGCCGCCCTGGGGGTTCAAGGGTCAGCCCAATCCACTACTTCACCAGCTCGAACACGTTGAACATGGGCAGGTACATGGCCACGATAATGCAGCCCACCATACCGCCCAGGATCACGATCATCAACGGCTCCAGCAGGCTGGTGAGGGCGCGTACCGCCTCCTCCACCTCCAGCTCGTAGAAATCCGCCGTCTTCATCAGCATCGCGTCCAGCTCCCCTGTCTCTTCCCCCACGCTGATCATCTGAATGGCCATGACTGGGAAGACCTTGGCCTTGTCCAGAGCAGGGGCAATCTGCCCTCCCTCTGAGATGGATTGGCGGGCGGCGTCAATGGCGTTGGCCACCACCTGGTTGCCGGAGGTGTCGCGCACAATTTCCAAGGAAGTCAGCACCGGCACCCCGGAGCGGGTGAGAGCGCCAAAGGTGCGGCAGAAGCGAGCCACCGCCGACTTCTGGATCAGATCCCCGAAGATAGGGAGCTTGAGGGCCAGCGCGTCGATGGTCTCCTTGCCGGCAGGGGTGCGGTAAAAGCGCCGGAAAGCAAAATAGACGGCCCCTAGAAAGCCCACCAGCCCCAAGCTGTACTGGGGCGTGCGCAGGAACTTGCTGATGTTGATAAAAAACTGGGTGAAGGCAGGCAGCTCCCCACCCAAGTCGTTGTAGATGCTCTCAAACGTGGGCAAGATGAACAGCACCATGCCCAAGAAAATCAAGACAGCCAAGATCGTCACCACCACCGGGTAGGTCATGGCTGACTTGATCTGCTTCTGCAGGCGATCCATGTCTTCCAGCAGCTTGGCCAGGCGGTTGAGCACTTCGTCCAGCACGCCGCCCACCTCCCCCGCCTGCACCATGCTGCAGTAGAGGCCGTCGAAGGCGTCGGGATAAGGGCGGATGGAGTCGGAGAGGTTTTTCCCCGCCTCCACCTCCGCTCGGATAGCCCGCAGGTACTTTTTGAGTTTGGGGTTGCCGGTTTGCTCCTCCATGATGGTGAGAGAGCGCACCATCGACACGCCAGCGTTGATCAAGGCAGCAAATTGCCGGGAGAACACTGCCTTGTCGCGAATGTCGATGGATCCCAGCATTGAGAAATCGAAAGACGTATCCAAGGAAAAGAAGGGTTTCTCCTCCTGAATGTCTTCCTGTTTGGCAAAAATCCCGTCTCGGCGCAGCCGTGCACGAACTTCGGTCAGGCTGTTGGCCACCACCGTCAGGCGTACCGGCTGACCGGCCTTTAACCCCCGAACCTTGTAGCGCGGCATGGCTGTACCCCCGGCTAGATCGCTCTAAATAACGAAATGGCTTTAAATGTTTCGCAGGTGCAAAAGAGAAGTCAGCCCAAACCTTAGGCCGATCAACGATCTCTCAGCTAGAGCTTAGCCACAAATTGAGGCAGTGGCTAGAGATCGGCGATGAACCCTCACCCCGGGATCCCAGCACTGCCTGGTGGCAACGAGGTTTAGCGACGGGTGGCAACTGCTGGTGGCCGCTGTTGCTGGGCAGCCGCGGCTGGCGAGGGCCCGGTAACGTTGCCCAAAAGCCGTTGCAACTCCTCGGGGCGAGAGGTCTTAGACATGGCCGTATCGAAGTCGATCTTGCCCTGTAGGTAAAGGTTAGCCAGATCTTGCTCCAGCGTTTTCATGCCCTGCTTGCCCCCTGTCTGGATAGCCGAGTAGATCTGGGCAGTTTTGCCCTCCCGAATCAGGTTGGCAATGGCCGGCGTTACCACCATGATTTCCTGCACCAGCACCCGTCCAGGCTCTCCTGGCTTGGGATTGAGGCGGCGGGCCAGAGTTTGGGAGAAGACGGCCTTGAGGGAGTTGGAGAGCTGCACGCGAATCTGCTGCTGTTGCTCGGGCGGAAACACATCCACCAAGCGATCCACCGTCTGGGCGGCAGAACTGGTGTGTACCGTGGCAAAGCAGAGGTGGCCCGTCTCGGCGGCGGTAATGGCCAACTGGATGGTCTCCAGATCCCGCATCTCCCCGATCAGGATCACATCCGGATCCTCCCGCATCGCTGCCCGCAGGGCATTGGCAAAACTCTTGGTGTCTTCCCCCAGTTGCCGCTGGTGGATGATGCTGCGAATGGGGGTGTAGATATACTCAATGGGATCCTCGATGGTGAGGATGTGCTCGGCCCGTTCGCGGTTGATCATGTCGATCATGGAGGCCAGCGTAGTCGATTTGCCAGATCCCGTTGGGCCGGTTACCAGCACCAAGCCCCGCGGCAGGCGAGCTGCTTCCTTACACACATCCGGCAGGCCCAGCTTGTCGATGTTGGGGATCTCAGAGGCCAGCGCCCGCATGGCGCAGGCGTAGGTGCCGCGATCCCGGTAGACGTTGACGCGGAAGCGCCCGATCCCGCGCACGCCGTAGGAGCAGTCCAACTCCCAGTTCTGCTCCAGGTGTTTGCGCTGGGTGTTGTTCAACATGCTGAAAATGAGCCGCTGCACCTCCTCAGGGGTGAGGGGCTCGTGCTCGGTTGGCTGGAGTTCGCCATTGATGCGGAAATAGGGGGGCAAACCGGCTGAGATGTGGATGTCAGAACCGCCCCTGCGGACGATTTCTTCCATCAGGTCTTCGATCATGAGTTGTGGCATAGGGCTGGTGTCTCCAATCGGTAAGCTGAGTCAGGCTGGGTTCGACCTAGGAGTTGTCGATGAAAAACCCTTCTAAAGCCGGGCTAGAGGCAACCCTCCAGGACTCGTATAGGACTGTTATAATCAGCACCTTGGCGGCGTCAAGAGCCAGGCGCCTTGCCTAAAACTTCGGCGTCAGGCAGTAGGGGCAATCCATCCAGTCTACCTGCAGGGCGGCGCCACAGTTGCGGCAGGTGCTAAGGGCCTTGGCACGGGCCTTCAGCTCCGTTTCCAAACCCTTGTCGGTGAGGATAACCCGATCTACCTCCTCCAGCGTGGTCAGGCCCTGCTTTACCAGCATCAAGCTGTAGGCGAGCAGGGTTTTCATGCCGCTTTCGACAGCGGCTTCCTTGATGACCTCCGTGGGAGCCCCCTTGTTGATCAACTCGGCCAGGCGGTCGTTCATGCGCATGAACTCGTACACCCCCACGCGGCCTTTGTAGCCCACGCCCCCACATTTCTCGCAGATGGGCTTGCCGGTGGCTTTGCGCTGCTCGATCTCTTTGGGGGAGAGCTTGTTGGCTTTGTAGAAGGTGAGCTGTTCGCCGTCGCCGCTGAGGCTGAGGCCATAGCGGGCCAACTCCTCGGATGTGGGGTGGTACGGGATCCGACATTCGGTACACACCCGGCGCATCAAGCGCTGGGCCAACACCCCCAGCAACGAGCTGGAGATCATAAATGGCTCGATCCCCATCTCCGTCAGACGGGCGATGGCACCGGGGGCATCGTTGGTGTGCAGCGTGGTCAACACCAAGTGGCCCGTGAGGGAGGCTTCGATGGCGGTTTTGGCCGTCTCGTGGTCGCGGGTTTCCCCCACCAGGATGACATCCGGGTCTTGCCGCAAGAAGGCCCGCAGGATCATGGCAAAGTCCATGCCCTTTTCTCGGATCACCTGCACCTGAGTGATCCCCGGCAGCGAGTATTCAATGGGATCCTCGGCGGTGCTGATGTTGATGCCCGGGTCGTTCACCTCCGCCAGGGCCGAGTAGAGGGTGGTGGTTTTCCCGGATCCCGTTGGCCCGGTCACCAAGATTAGGCCAAAGGGTCGCTTGACAATCTCCTTGAAGCTTTCCAAGGTCTCTGGGTCGGTGATCAGCTTGTCCAGCCCCAGTTGGGTGGCGGAGTTGTCCAGGATCCGCAGCACGATCTTCTCCCCATAGCGGGAGGGCAGGGTGCTGACCCGAAAGTCCACCTTGCGCCCTTTGAAGACCCGCCGAATCCGCCCATCCTGGGGCATGCGCCGCTCGGCAATGTTCAAGTTGGACATGATTTTGAAGCGAGCGGTGAGGGCAGGGACGATCTTCTTGGGAAAGTTTTCAAAAGCCTGCCGCAACACCCCATCTTTGCGGAAGCGGATGCGCAAGTATTCTTCTTGCGGCTCGATGTGGATGTCAGACGCTCCTTCCTGCAGGGCTTTGACCAGGATCTGGTTGGCCAGTTTAATAATCGGGGCATCATCTGCCGATTTGAGCTGCTGCTCCAGGGATCCCTCGCCGGCCTCATCGGCAGCCACATCCTCAATAGCATCCAGATCGATTTCGGCAGTGTTGACCACCACCTCTTCTTCCTGTTGGGCAGCAGCCGCGTCGTTGATCCCCTTGATGGCCAGCAGATCCGCCTGCACATCCATGTAGCGGTTGATCAGGGTCTCGAAATCCCGATGAGTGAAGACCCGCCGCTGCAGCTTCAGCCCCTGGATGCGGAAGCGCCGTTGAATGTCGTCCAGTGCCTGCAGGTTGTCTGGCTTGACCATCGCCACCGTCACCTGATTGTCTCGACGGCGAATGGGCAAGAACTTGTAGCGGTTGCAGATGTCGAGGGGCAAGATCGAGTCGATCAGCCCAATCATCTCGGAGATCTCCACTGGCTCCAGGTCGACATCCAGGGAGGGGATCCCGTAGATGATTTTCAGTTCAAAGAGCTGCTGCCGTTTGTAAGCCCGCTCCAGGTCAGGGGTGATCTCTTTGCCCACGATATCCTTGACCACCAGAGCCAGGGCCTTGCTGTTGCCCTCTCGATCCGCTTTGAGGGCGTTTTGGATGTCCTGGATCTGCTTATCGTCGGCAAAGCCCAGCTCCTTTAACTTGCGGCCAAAGGGGGTAATGCTGACGTTGGCGATGGCCAGAGCTTTGCTGGCAGCGCCGGCGCGGCGCGAGGTAAAGGGAGGGGAAGGAAGATCGCTCATGCTGGCGGGTCACCCACAATGCCTCTATTTCACTGCACTTGGCTGCTAAGGGTCAACGGTAAAGATACATAAGTCTGGACTTCCCAGAGGCCGCCAACCCTGGGCTTACTATGCCCCAACTCGGCTCAAATCTCGCATTCACATCCATCTCGTCCCCTAAGCCTCGCAGACCAACGCTTGCGACCGCTGGGTTAGGTAAAGGTTTTCGCCGTAATCGACAGGGCAGTCGATGAGGGTGGGCACCGGCTGCTGGAGGGCCTGCTTCAGGATGGGGATCAGCTCGGCAGCCTTTTCGACGCGGTAGCCCTTGAGGCCCATGCTCTCCGCCAGCTTGACGAAGTCTGGATTGCCGAACTTGACGAAAGCAGCCTCGTTGTATTGATTGTGTTGCTTCCACTCGATCAGCCCATAGCCGCCATCGTTGAAGATGAGAGTTACAAAGGGAGTGCCCACCCTGAGGGCAGTTTCCAGCTCTTGGCAGTTCATCATGAACCCTCCATCTCCGGTTACGGCCACGATGCGCCGGTCGGGATGCACCAATTTGGCGGCCAAGGCCCCCGGAATGGCGATGCCCATGGCGGCAAAGCCGTTGGAGATGAGACAGGTGTTGGGTTTGTCACAGTGGTAGAGGCGGGCCATCCACATCTTGTGGGCACCGACATCGGAGATGACGATGTCTTCCGGTTGCAGGACTTGGCGCAGGTCGTAGATCAGCTTCTGGGGCTTGATCGGGTAGCTCTGATCCTGGGCATAGCAGGTGTACTCGCGGACGATGTTCTGCCGCAGGCTGAGGCCATAGGGATCCGGCTTGCCCGTGCGATCGCAGCGGCGCAGGATCTCCATCAGGGAGTCGGAAATGTCTCCCACCACCTCTACTTGCGGGATGTAGCTGCTGTCGATTTCAGCCGGCAGGGCAGCGATGTGAACGATGGGGATGGTGCCGTCGGGGTTCCATTTCTTGGGAGAGTACTCGATGAGGTCGTAGCCGACGGCGATCAACAGATCGGTTCGGTCGAAACCACAACTGACCAGATCCCGCTGCTGTAGGCCAACGGCCCACAAGGACAAGGGGTGGGTGTAGGGGATCACTCCTTTGCCCATGAAGGTGTTGACCACGGGGATGTTCAAGCGGGTGGCAAATTCCGTGAGGGCACTGCTGGCTTGGGCGCGAATGGCCCCATTGCCGGCCAAAATCAAGGGGTTGCGGGCGCGGGAGATCAGGGACGCCGCTTCGTTCAGGCTTTGATAGGAGGCGTAGGTTTTGTCCAGGCGATCTCTCCTCAAGGGAGTGCCGCTGGCTTCCATGGCGGCGATGTTTTCCGGCAAGTCGATGTGGACGGCCCCGGGCTTCTCGGCTTGGGCCAATTTGAAAGCCTTGCGCACGATCTCCGGGGTGATGCTGGGGCGCACGATCTGGGCATTCCACTTGGTGACGGGGGCAAACATGGCCACCAAATCCAGGTACTGATGGGATTCGATGTGCATGCGGTCGGTGCCCACTTGGCCGGTAATAGCCACCAGGGGCGCTCCGTCCAGGTTGGCGTCGGCAACTCCGGTCATCAGGTTGGTGGCACCCGGCCCCAAGGTGGAGAGACACACCCCCGCTTTGCCCGTCAGCCGGCCATAGACATCGGCCATGAAGGCAGCCCCCTGTTCGTGGCGGGTGGTGATAAACCGAATCGAGGAGCGGCGCAGGGCTTGCAGGACTTCCAGGTTTTCTTCGCCGGGAACGCCGAAGATGTACTGCACTCCCTCATTTTCCAGGCAGCGAACCAGCAGCTCGGCGGTGTTCATGGCGGCAAGGGTACGGAGAACGGTGGATCTGGATCCCACCATAGACGGCGGAGGGGGCAAGGGATAACTTTTTTCCTGGGCTTGGGGACGGGAGCAGGCTGGGTGGGCAGTGGGAACCAAGCTAAGCTCAAATGGACGGCCTAGGCCCAATTGCCCCTCCAAGCTTCCCCCTGTGGAAATGCCCATGCAGCTCTACGTCGAACCCTTCACCGTTCACAAGCGCTACGCCTTGACCATCAGCCGGGGTACCCACAGCGAGACAACCCTGGCTTGGGTGCGGATTGAGGAGGAGGGAATTGAAGGGTGGGGGGAGGCCTGCCCCTTTTCGGTGAGCGACGATTGCCAGCAGTCTCTGGACGACATCCTGATGGGTCTGGAGGTGGCCAAAGGGATCCTGCGCCGCCATTCCCCCTGGGAGCGACAGCCAATCGAGGCAGAACTGCTGCGGGCCGGGATCCCTTCGGCAGCGCGGGCAGCGGTGGATATGGCCCTGCACGATTGGATGGGCAAACGGCTGGGGAGGCCCCTGTGGCAGTTGTGGGGGCTGGATCGCTCCCGCATTCCGCCCACGACGATGACGATCGGCATCTCCACCCCGCAGGCGGCCCGCCAGCGCGCCTTGGCCTGGATGGAACAGACCCAAGCGCGGGCCTTTAAGATCAAGCTGGGCAGCGGCTCAGGACTGATGGCGGATCAGAACATGCTGATTGCTGTACAAGAGGTGATCCCGCTGGGATCCCTGATTACAGTGGATGCCAACGGCGCTTGGACGGTGGAGCAAACCCTGAGCATGAGCAACTGGCTGGCGGGGCAAGGGGTGAGCTACCTGGAGCAGCCTTTGGAGAGGGGGCAGGAAGCGAAGCTGATCACCCTCTGGCACGAGTCGAAGCTGCCCATTTTTGTGGATGAGAGCTGTATGGACAGCCGCGATATCCCCCCTCTGGTGGATCGCGTCCACGGGATCAACATTAAGCTGATGAAGTGCGGAGGCCTCAGCGAAGCCTGGCGCATGATCCACACCGCCAAAGCCCACGGCCTACAGGTGATGTTGGGCTGCTACAGCAACACAGCTCTGGGGAATACGGCGGCGGCCCACTTGGCTCCCCTGGTGGATTACCTGGACTTGGATAGCCACCTCAACCTCATCGACGATCCCTTTGCCGGGGCCATCCTGCAGGACGGCTGCCTGCTCCCCACCGACCGACCGGGTTTGGGGGTAGAGCTGCGGGAGGAATAATGGGAAGGCCGGAATCCCTGTCCAGCGAAAGTCGCGTGGCCATCCTGCTCCACGGGGGATTGCTGGGGGAGCATGGGAAAACGGGGCTGGGGCTGCTGCGCTACGGCTCCTTCCCGGTGGTGGCGGTGATCGACCGGGAGCAGGCGGGGGGATCCCTGGCCCATCTGACCGGAATAGCCAAAGACATCCCCATCGTGGCCTCGGTGGAGGAGGCGCTGGCCTACCGGCCTGAAGTTCTGGTGATTGGGATCGCCCCTTCAGGGGGGCAGTTGCCGCCAGCCTGGCGGGAGGAGTTGGGCCTGGCCCTGCGAGCTGGCCTGTCTCTGGTGAATGGGCTGCACACGCCTTTGGCCGAGGATCCCCAGTTTCGGCAGTGGTTGCAGCCGGGGGCCTGGATCTGGGATATTCGCCGCGAGCCCCCCAACCTGTCGGTGGGGAAAGCCCTGGCCCGCACCTTGCCCTGTAAACGGGTGTTGACGGTGGGCACCGACATGAGCGTGGGCAAAATGTCCACCAGCTTGGAGCTGCACCGGGCCAGCCTGAGACGGGGCCTGCGCTCCCGCTTTTTGGCCACCGGGCAAACTGGGATCCTGATCGGCGGCGAGGGGATCCCTTTGGATGCGGTGCGGGTGGACTATGCCAGTGGGGCGGTGGAGCAACTGATCATGCGCTATGGCTCTGACCACGACATTCTGCATCTGGAAGGCCAGGGATCCCTGCTCAACCCCGCCTCTACGGCCACCTTGCCTCTGTTGCGTGGATCCCAGCCCACCCACCTCATCCTGGTACACCGCGCCGGCCAAACCCACATCAAGGGGATAGACTACGTGCCCATCCCGCCCTTACCCAAGGTGATTGAGCTGTATGAACAGGTGGCGGCAGCTGCCGGGGCCTTTGCCCCCGCGCCCGTGGTGGGGGTTGCCCTCAATACCTTCGGCTGGGAGGAAGAAGCGGCCCTAGAGCAGATCCGCCGGGTGGAAGCCGAGACCGGACGGCCCTGTACGGATGTGGTGCGTTTTGGGGCGGATCCCTTGTTGGAGGCAATTCTGGCGGCAGGATAACTCAGCTAGAAATCGCAGGAGCCCCGCACTGTACCCGTAGGGTCAGTGTCGGGAGGAATGCGGAAGTTATGATAGAACCATGACCCAAGTCCTGACCGTCTCCTGCAAGCTCAAGGTGTCTCAGTCGCAAGCCGCAAAGTTGGATGCGACAACGGATGCCTTTGTGCAGGCGTTGAACTGGGTCAACCAAAACACACCAGAAAAAGTAGTCAACGCAGTCAAACTCCAGTCCCTTTGCTATTACCAGATTCGCGCTCGGTTTGGCTTGTCCAGTAACTTGACTCAGCAGGTCTGCAGACGGCTGGCCGGTGCCCGTAAAGTTGCCCGACAGAAAAACCGTCCGGTCAAAGCGTTCAAGAGAGGCTTTGCGACCTACGATGCCCGTATCTTTTCGTTTCGCGAGAAAGACTGGACGGTGTCGCTGACCACGGTTGGGGGTCGAGAGCGCTTTGAACTAGCCATTGGCAACTACCAGCGTGGGATGCTGGCTGGTTCTAACCCCAAATCGGCCACCCTAGTCCAGCGGAAGGACGGCTCCTACTACATCCAGATTTGCGTAGAGAAAAACCCGCCCAAGCAACAAGATACCGACAGGGTAATCGGGGTGGACTTGGGCAGGACGGATATCGCCCATACGTCAGACGGGGACAATTGGAATGGACAGCAGTTGAACAGAGTCCGAGACCACTACTCCAAGCTGAGGGCGGCACTCCAACGCAAAGCCAGTAAGGGCACCCGCAGTTCGCGGCGCAGATGCAGAGAACTGTTGCAACGGCTGTCTGGCAAGGAGAGGCGCTTTCAGGCGTGGGTCAATCATCGCATCTCCAAAGCTATTGTCTCTAGGGCAAAAGCTACCAACAGCGCTATTGCTCTGGAAGACTTGACAGGGATTCGGGAAAGGGTCAATCAACAGCCACGCAGCAAAGCCGAGCGGCGTAGGACCAACAGTTGGGCGTTCTACCAACTACGTCAGTTTCTGGAGTACAAGGCTCTGCGTGCGGGGGTTGCTCTGATTCTTGTGCCGCCTGCCTACACGTCGCAGACCTGCCACCGGTGTTTGCACATTCATCCCGACCCTGAGCAATCCTACCGCAGTGGGAAGCAGTTTAAGTGTGGACACTGTGGATGGGAAGGGGATGCGGATTTGAATGGTGCGAATGTGATTGCGCTTTTGGGGGCTGTCGTAAACCAGCCTAGAGGTTCGTGGTTGGCTTGCCAACTGCAGGGCTACCGAAAGCCCGCCCTGTACTGCGAAGCAGTCAGGGTCGGGTAGTTTACATGGTTCCCGGTGCCGTTGTCTTCTCTGAGATGCGATCTCCTCAGCCAGGTATTCTCGATCCAAGTCGCTCCCATTGGCCGGGGGCCAAGAGCTGGGCTTGCTCCTGTGTCCAGAGGTATAAATGGTTTCGTAGAGGGTGTTCATCCCGGTGAGGTCTGCGCAAATCTCCCAGCAAGCCGATGGGTACACCTGCACAGCCAAGATGGGATCCTAGATTCACAGTCTTCCCCAGAACTCCAGATGACAACTCCCCCCGAAAAGCCTGATCCCAAAATGAAATCGGGATCCCTGCCCTCTGCCCTGCGATCCGGGCTGAACATTGCCCTGTTCCTATTCTTGGTGGTGCTGGTTTCCTACTTGGGTCTTAACTTCGTGCTGGCCTTGGTGGACAAGCTCAGGTGACCACTCCGTAAGCCGATCCCCCGGCGTCACCCCGTTGCTGCCGGCCCAGATTTGCCGATAGCCCTTTGTCGCCAAGGGCAGGAAAGATACACTGGATTTACAGGACTTAACACCTTCTCTCAGTTGCCCCCTTGCCACCATGAGCCCCCTCTTTTGGTTGAGGCTGCCCTCTTTCTCCTGGCCTTCGCCGGGATCCCTTAAGCTTTATTCCAGATCCTACTCTGGATCTCAACCAGGGCCGACCCTAGCCCGCCGGGATCCTTCCTGGAAGCGTTGGCTGCGCTATCTTTATCTGCGCCTGTTGCGGCTGCAATCGTCGCCAAAAGAAATTGCCCGTGGCTTGGCGGTAGGGGTTTTTGCCGGCTGTTTCCCCATCTTCGGCTTTCAAACGTTGGCCGCTCTGGTGTTGGCTGTTCCGTTTCGGGGCAACAAGCTGGCGGCGGCGGCAGGGACCTGGGTGAGTAATCCCTTCACCTATGTGCCCATCTATGCGTTTAACTACCAGGTGGGGGAATGGCTGCTGGGATCCCGAACTGTCCTTCCCACCACAGAGCTGGTGGCGGCCACCTGGCAAAACTGGATGCAGTGGGGCTTGGAGATGTCGGGCACGCTGTTTGTCGGCTGTGCGTTTGTCGGTTTTTGGGGATCCCTCGTCAGCTATTTTCTGGGGCTGTGGTTGGTGCAGCGGATTCGTCGGCGGCAGAAAATGGCCGGCAGGGGTCTGTGAATGGGCGCAAGGCGATTCAGAATCCCAACTGAGAACCCAATCCTGGACAGTCTGCAGGTGCAGAGATCCATCCGTTTTCACAGAGCTTTTCACAGATAAGGTCTCATGATGGAAGACATGCGAGCGTTGTTGACAGACCTCAGCCGTCGCTCCCAGCGATGGGGGGAGCAGTTGGGATCCGCTTTGCAGACGGGTATGAACCAGCTCACGCAAGCCCCTCAGCCCATTGTGTTGCTCTCTTCGCGGGAACTGGAGAAAATGCGGCGGGCTTGTCGCCTGGCGGCAGATCTGCTCAAGCACTTGGAGCCGATGGTGCAGCCAGGGGTCACCACCCAAGAGCTCAACGACGAGGCCGAGCGATGGACGCGGGCGCATGGGGCCAGAAGCGCCCCTTTGGGCTACCATGGCTTTCCCAAGTCCATCTGCACCAGCGTCAACCACGTGGTCTGCCACGGCATTCCCAGCCCCAAGCAGATCCTGCGAGAAGGCGACATCATCAACATCGATGTCACCCCGGTTTTGGATGGCTACCACGGCGATACGTCCAAAACCTTCTTTGTCGGACAGCCTTCTGAGCGGGCGCGGCGCTTGGTGGAGGTGACCGAAGAATGTCTGCGGCGGGGCATTGCTGCCGTCAAGCCGGGGGGGAGAGTCGGCGACATTGGCGCTGCCATCCAAGAATATGCCGAGGCCCAGGGCTACAGCGTGGTGCGCGATTTTGTCGGGCATGGGGTGGGACGGCAATTCCACACTGCTCCCCAGATCCCCCACTACGGCGAACGGGGAAAAGGGGAGAAACTCCGCCCCGGCATGGTGTTCACCATCGAGCCGATGATCAACGAGGGCACCTGGGAGGTGAAGGTGCTCTCCGACGGGTGGACGGCGGTCACTTTGGATGGCAAGCTCTCGGCCCAATTTGAACATACGGTCGCCGTTACCGAAACCGGTGTAGAGATCTTGACCCTGCCTTCCCAAAGCCCCTGAGCCGATCATGAACAGCGCCCCCGCTCTCCGCCTGCGCCTCTCCTCCGAGAACCTGCTGCTGCTGCTGGCGGCGGCAGTGGGGTTGGGCACGGGGCTGTTGGTGGTTGGATTTCGCTACTTGATTGGCTGGTGGCGCTATCTGCTGCAGGACACCCTCGTGGATGGCCTCGGCAGGGCTGCAGAACACTATGGCCTGTGGCTGCTGGGATCCTGGCCGCTGGCTTTGGCGCCGGTGTTGGGGGGCCTGCTGATCGGCGCTTTGGGGGCAGTTGTGCCCTTTCCCAACTTGAGCCTCTCCAGCTTGGTGAGTCCTGCTCGTCCTTTGGCACTTCAGCCCTGGTGGATCCCGCTCAAGCTCTTGGCGGCTGCCATCTCGTTGGGCGCGGGAGCTTCCCTTGGCCCTGAGGCCCCTAGTGTGGAAAGTGGCGCTTTGCTGGGATCCCTGCTGGGGCAAAACCTACGCCTCTCGCGGGAGCGGGTGCAACTGTTGATGGCTGCCGGAGCAGCGGCTGGCCTGGCGGCAGGGTTTAACGCGCCCATTGCCGGGGTGTTTTTGGCGCTGGAGCTGGCTTTGGCCCGCACCTTCACCACTTCTGCCGTCAGTGTGGTGGTGTTGGCGGCGGTGGTCTCCGCCTTGATCGCCCAGGTGGGGTTGGGGGCACAACCCGCTTTTCTTTTGCCCACCATCACCCAGCCGGCTTTTGTCTTGCCGGACTACGAGCTCCACAGCTTGCTGGAGGTACCTCTGTATCTCGGCTTGGGCTTTTTGGCCAGCCTGGTTTCTATGGCCTTCAGCTACACCCTGGAGTGGGGCAAGCACCTGTTCAACAGTGGCCCCCTGGCGGCTTGGCCGGCTTGGAGCAAGCCCATTTTGGGGGGCGGGATCCTGGGCTGCGCGGGCTTGGGGATCCCATTGGCGTTGGGGGTGGGCTATGAAACCATTGAGTCGATTCTGCAGGCCGTTCCCTTTTCTCTTGGCCATCTGGGCCTGCTCCTATTGGGCAAGCTGTTGCTGAGCGCTTTGAGCCTGGGCAGCGGCTTTGTGGGGGGAACCTTTGCCCCGGCTTTGTTCATGGGGGCAGTGCTGGGGGCAGGCTACGGTCAGGTGCTATCTCAAGCTTTGCCCTTGATTGCCTTGTCTCCCCCTGCTGCCTACGCCATGGTGGGCATGGCGGCGGTGTTGGCGGCCAGCGTGCGGGCTCCACTAACGGCCATCTTGCTGCTGTTTGAGATGACGCGGGACTATCACATTGCGCTGCCGGTGATGGCGGCAGTGGGTTTGAGCATCTGGCTGACGGAGCAGTTGCATTCGCCGGCCATCTACCCTTCCGCCCGTCGCTATCGCCACGCAACGCTTGACGGAGTCCTTGGGCAGGAGCCTAGAGAGCTGACGGTGCAAGAGGTGATGGTGCCCCCATCTCTTTTGCTTCGGCAAGACACACCGCTGCGAGAAGCTCTGGAGAGTTTGCTGCAGCAGAAGTGCCATAGCGCGTTGGTGGTGGACGGACAGGAGCGGCTGCGGGGCATTCTCACCCTGGAAGATCTGGAGCGGGCCTTGGCCCATAAGGAGGCGGCGGAGTTGGCGGAGCTAACCGTACAGGAGGTCAGCCAATCTCCGGTTCTCACCACCTTCCCCGATGAGGCGGTAGCAGTGGCAGCCGAGCCGATGTACGAATACGATTTGCGCCAATTGCCGGTGGTCTCGCGGGAAGACCCGGAGCAGATCGTCGGCCTGTTGGATCGAGAGCGGGTGCTGCTCTCCCAAGAGATTCAATCGGTGCGGCAAGCCCTGGAGTTGGAAGTTCCCCCAGCAGAGAGAGACGCCGGCAGGAACGGACAAGAGGGGATCCCAGATGCTTCTACTGCGCCCGCAGAATAGAGCCCTGCTGTCGGGATCAACGCTGCCGCCCAGAAGGGCAGGTGGGACGCAGCGGGCAGCGGCCACATTCGGGCATGCGGGCCTTGCAAATGCGCTTGCCCAGCCGGACAAAGTTGACGTGCAGGGAATAGGCTTTGCCTCTAGGGATCTGAGGGGAAAGCTGAGCAAAAGTGTCGTCGGGATGTTTGGCCCGCACCAAGCCCAGACGGTTGGCCACTCGATGCACATGGGTATCCACCGGGCAGAGATCCCGACCCAGCCCGAACAACAACACACAGGTGGCGGTCTTCAGCCCTACCCCTTTTAACGAGAGCAGAAAGTCGAGGGCGCCGGCGTCGTCCAGGTCGCGCAGAAAGTCGAGGCTCAGGGATCCCTGTCGTTCTTGAATGGCGGCCAAGATCTCCTGAATGCGGGCTGCTTTAAGGTGGGCCAAGCCGCCGGAGCGGATCACCTGGGCCAGATCTGCCGGATCGGCAGCCAAGACCGCTTCCCAAGAGGGAAAGGCGGCTTTGAGGGCGCGGAAGGCACGGCTGCTGTTGGTGTCAGTGGTGTTCTGGGAAAGGATCGTGCCCACCAACTCGTCCAGGAGATCCGGGTGAGGGGAAAGGCCATTGGGAGCCCGCTGGGGGATCCCGAAGCACTGTTCTAGCCGCATCAACAGCGATTCCATCCTGTCGGCGGGCGGGAGTTCCGCCAGCAGGGCAGGGGGCTCCGCTGCTTGAGCGGGCGCAGGCGGGCAGTGGGAAAGGCTGTCCAATCTTGGCTGTACCACGGCTTAACGGGCAGAACTCTGGCGGATTTCCTGCAACAGGCGGGCAAGAACCTTGCTGGCATTGGGAGGAGCTGTGGCCTGCAAGCGAGCGGCCATTTGGGCAACCACCTGCGGCTGGGCCAACCAGGTCAACACCGTTTGCCGCAGCAAGTCCAGATTCTCTTCGGATTCTCGCATGACCACCCCCCCACCGCGCCCCACAAAGGCCAGAGCATTCTGATACTGATGATCCTCAGCAGCAAAGGGATAGGGGATCAAAATGGCCGGGGTGGCGGTGGTCAGCAACTCCGCCAGGCTCATGGCTCCGGCGCGGCTAATGGCAAAGTTGGCCCGCTGCAACAAGGCAGCTACATCTCGACGGAAAGGAAAGGGCCGGTAGCGGGGATGGCTGGGGATCCTGGCTTCCGGATCTTGAGCTTCGCTGCCGCCGGTCAAATGCACAATCCAGGCCCCCGCCTCCAACCAAGCTGGGGCACAGGCGGCCACCATGCGGTTGAGGCCCCGCGCCCCCTGGCTACCCCCCATGACCACAATGAGGGGATCCCCGTCGGGAATGGGGAGGTCGGCAGGGAAAGGCTGGGGCGTGTAGAACTCGGCCCGCACTGGCGTGCCCACCACTTGGGCGGCCACCCCTGGCAAATGCTCTGCCGTCTCCGCCATGCCCAGCGCCACCACCTGACAAAATCTCCCCAGCCAACGGGTCACTTTGCCCGGGATCCGATTGGACTCGTGCAGCAACACCGGTACCCCCAGCGAGCGGGCGGCCAAAATGGCCGGAGCGGCAATGTACCCACCGGTGGTCAGGACAATATCAAACCGTCCCGACATAAGGAGTCGGCGCACTTGTAGGGTCGCACGGGCCAGTTGGGCCAAGGCCTGCAGCCTGTGGAGAGGGGATCCCTGCCAGCCCGACATGACGACCCGGTGCAAGGGATACCGCTCCCGCACCAGCTTCCCTTCCATGCGATCCGGCACCCCCAGCCATTCAATCTGCCAGTCGGGCAACTGCTCGGCAACGGCCAAGGCCGGAAAAATGTGGCCACCAGTGCCGCTGGCAGCAACCAGCAGCCGAGGGCGTGAAGCTGGATCCTTGGCGCGTATATCCACCCGTGTGCCGATTAGGGATCCCTAAGATCTGATCTAGATCTTCAGGAGTTGTTGGAGCTGACATAGCGCAAGAGGGTGCCCCGTTGCCCCAGAATAAACCCTTGCTCGGGGCCAAAAAACTCAATACTGTAGAAGTTGGCGGGGATGTTGCTGAGTTTCTTGGCCTGCTCCCAGGTTTTGCCACCGTCAGGGCTGTGGATCAGGGTAGCGCCACCCCCCACCACCCACAGGTCGTGGTCGTTCTGGTAGGCGGCATTGAGGTAGCCAAAGCTGAGGGCCCGCCCTGGACGCAGCGGTGACGACCACTGGCCGGAGGTGAAGTCATCGGTAAAGGCGATCTCCGCCCCTTGGTTCAATTTCCAAGCGCTGCCGTGGGGGCCAAAGCCCATGTTTTGAATGCGGCGGGAGCTTTCTCGCGGATAGGGCTTCCAGGCGCGGCTTTCTGGGGTGTACAGAAAGTAGAAGCTGCCCCGCGACGACACCGCCAGATATTCGCCTTCAGGGCCGCGGGCAATGTTTTTGATGGCCCCAATCGGCTCATCCACTTGGGCATGCCAGGTCTGACCGCCATCTTCGGTGCGGTAGATGGCCCCCACATTGGTCACCATTTCGGCGGCGCCAGGGCCCAGAGCCTGGATCAAGAGCGGCTCCCCTGGCAGTTGGTTGTTAAGGCGAATGGAAGTCCAGTCGGATCCCTCGTTTAGGGTGTGGAGGAGGATCTTCGGCTGCCCGGCCACCCAGCCTTCTGCCCCAGCAAAGCTAATGGAGGCCAGGTAGGCTTCCGGCTCCAGACCCGGCAGCTCCCGCACCTGCCAGTGCAGACCCCCATCGCGGGATTCCAGCAGCGTCGCCTTGTCTCCCACCAACCAGCCATGGGAAGGGGTGGTGCCGGTGAAGGCAATGTCCAGCAGAATGTTCTGGGTGGGCACTTCCACCTGCTGCCAGGGCACCACCCGCATGTTGGGCATCCGCGCCGCCATTAGCAGCACCGAGACAGCAATCAGCAGCACCAGCCTCAGGGGTTTGAACATCTTGACCCTCACTCGACGAAATAGAAACTCATCAAAAATAAAAATCCCAGCGCCAATCCCAAAAAGATCAGCAGGTTCTTTTGAGCAGGGGTCATCACGTTCACCCCCAGGCCGTAGCGCAAGTTCTCTTGAAAACCGGAAGGCTTGCCCTTGGCACCCACTGCTTGGAACAAGCGCTTGTCGGCTCGGCACACCGGACATTTCCAATCGGCTGGCAATTCCTCAAACGGCACGCCCGCCGGGATCCGATTAAGCTGATCCCCCTTGGCCGGTTCGTAAACATAGCCACAAGAACGACATTCGTAGCGCTGCATCCGCAGGGGATCGCTGAGCTGCGCATCGGTTTCATCTTCTGGCAACTCAATGAGCCTCGGTGTCTTGGGAGAACGGGGTTGAACACCGGGATCCGGTTGCGAGCCATTCATGGTCAGGGAGCCATCCGCATCGTCGATCCTATTATGAGAGGAATTGTTACAAAAATCTACTCAGACCCTTTCTTGTTGCTCAGGGGGATCCCGCGCCAGCTCAGAGTGATGGGCAGATTCCGCTGCTCTTGGAGAGGCTGATCTGGTGGACACAGGGATCCACCAGGGGGATCCTATGTTATGTTTTGGCTATCCTGCCCTCAGTGTTGTGCAAGCGGGTGCCTTTCATGACCACGCCCCCTCGCCGACCAGCCCTCAATCACGTGCTCATCGTCAAGGATCGTCATGGGCCAAAAGCCTACTGGTTGACGGCTGAGCTCTACTCCTTAGGCCGGGATCCACGCAACAGCATTCGCATCGACTCCCAGTACGCCTCTCGCTACCACGCCATTTTGGTTAAGACAGAGTCTCCCTCTTCTCCCGATGGGTTTACCTACCAAATCATTGACGGAGACATTCAGGGCACCCCCAGCACCAACGGCCTTTACGTGGGCGGGCAACGGGTGGAATTTCGGGATCTGGAGGACGGGGACGAAATTCAGTTTGGCAACGATGCCACCGCTACCTACTCGCTGCAGAACAAAGATCTGGATGAAATTCTGGCTACCTTTGAAAACACCCAGATCGTTGAGCTCTGAGAGGCTGCTTTCCCTGTTGAGTTTTGGCCTGTGGGGGATCCCCCTGTCCCCACGTGGGTTGAGGGGTTAACCGGCGCTCGGAGAAGGGATCCCGTCGCCGTATTTTCGGGATCGCTTGCTGGTAAACTGTGTCATACAAAAAAACGAAAGCTGGGATCCCTGCTGTTCTTCCACATATTCCTTGGGCTTTCTGCTTGCGGGATCCCTTCCTTCTGTTGTCTCTAAGGGAGGATCCATCTTGCGCCCCATCCTCATTGCCGGCAACTGGAAAATGCACAAGACTCAGGCTGAGGCTCGCGAGTTTCTGCGAGAGTTGGGCCTGGCTTTACGGTCATCGCCGTCAGGGTCAGCATCCCAGCGGCAGATCATCCTATGTGTGCCCTTTACAGACCTGGCGGTGGTGGCAGAGCAAAGCCGCGGATCCGACATAGCCGTGGGGGCACAAAATCTGCATTGGGAGGATCAGGGGGCCTTTACCGGGGAAATTTCCGGCCCCATGCTGGCGGAATTGGGGGTGCGCTATGTCATCGTCGGCCACAGCGAACGGCGGCAGTACTTCGGCGAGACGGACGAAACCGTCAATCGGCGTCTGGCAGCCGCCCAGCGGCACGGCCTTACCCCCATCCTTTGTGTGGGAGAAAGCCAGCAGCAGCGGGAGCAAGGCTTGACCGAGTCTTGGATTGTGGGGCAGTTGGATCGCGCCTTGCAAGGGATCGATCTGGAGAACTTGGTGATTGCCTATGAGCCAATTTGGGCCATCGGCACCGGCCAGACTTGTGCAGCTCAAGAGGCCAACCGGGTCATCGGCTTGATCCGGCAACACCTGGGCAATGCCCAACTGCCCATTTTGTATGGCGGCTCGGTGAAGGCCGGCAACATCGATGAGCTGATGGCCCAGCCTGAGATCGACGGCGTGTTGGTGGGAGGGGCCAGCCTAGACCCCCAAGAGTTTGCCCGCATCGTCAACTTTCAGGCCCTAGCCCCCGCCTAGGCCACTAGCGGGATTGTCCCCACAACAGGGCCACCGGGAAGGATTTCAAGACAACGCCCACCGGCAAGGTTTCGCCGGCAGGGATCCTTTCCTGGGTTAGCCCGTTCACCCAGTCCAGCCGCTTCCAACGCGGCAGATGAATTTCGGTATCTGCCCAAACGGATTCTCCCAGAGGATCTTGGGTTTCGTCGATCAACTTTGTCAGGAAACGCGGCACCGCCGTGAGCAATACCTGCTTGCCGTGCTGACGGGCAAAAGCCACAACATGGTCAGCATGGGATCCGCTGATTTGCAGAGGAATGTAGCTGCCCTCGAGAAACAATTGGGGCTGTTCCTGGCGGGCCTTGAGCACATGATGAATCAGAAACAGCTTAATGCGTCCGTCGCTGCGGTGTAGTAGCAAATCCGCAATGAGTTGGAGAGGATCCTGTTTAACCCGCCGTTGAATTTCTTCTAGATAGGCGAGGCGACGGGAAAAATCCACAGGCCGACGATTGTCGGGATCCACCATGCTCAAATCCCACAGTTCCGTGCCTTGGTAAATATCCGGGATCCCAGGGCTGGTGAGCTTGATCAGCGTCTGCGAGAGAGAATTAAAAATGCCAAAGTGGGCAACTTTCCGTTGGAAAGGCAAAAAGGACTCCAAAAAGGGGTTAGGGCCTTGAAGGATCCGTTCGATAAAGGCGGTAGTGGCTTCTTCGTACTCGGTATCGGGGCGAAGCCAAGCGGTGTGGACCTTAGCTTCCCGCACTGCTTTGATGGCATAATCTTTGACCCGCTGTACGAACTGGGGTACCTCTTCCGGTTGGAAGGGATAAGAGCCGAGCAATGTCTGGTAGAGCAAATACTCGTCATTGCGATCCGGCAGTTCCGAGCGCTTAGCTTGTTTGCTGCGGACTTTGTAGCCGAGGTTCAGCTCATGCCAAAGGTTGATGTGCTTTTCCCACTCGGCGGGGATTTCAGAAAGCACATTCAGCCGGGCCCGCACATCTTCGCCACGCTTGGTGTCGTGGGTAGCAGAAGCATTCATGGACAGAGGCCACCGAGCTGCCCGCTCTTGATTAAAGCGGTGAAACTCTTGCACCGAAAGGCCAAAGCGACAGGGATCCCCGCCAACTTCATTGAGAGATAAAAGGCGGTTGTACACATAAAAAGCAGTATCTTCTACCCCTTTGGCCATGAGAGGGCCAGCCAACTGCTGCAAGCGCATGGCAAAATGGATCTGCTCATTTTTCTCCTGGTCTGATAAATTTTCCAGAGACTCCAGGCAGAGAAAGCGCTGAATAAAATTCAGCTCATTCACCAAAACGGGCAGGTTCTCCTTGGCCTTCTCCACGGCTTGACAAATTACCTGTTGACCTTCTGGACTGAGGATCCCTTCGTGGATATAGACGCGGTAGACCGGAAAGCACACCAAAACTTCTACCAAAGCTCGACGTAAACTGTAGAGGGTAAAGTCATTGGCATAGCGATGGTGGCTGGTGATCTGTTTGAGCAAAAAAGCAAGGTTATCCATATCTCCTGACAGGTTGCGCTCGATGATCAGGCGTTTTTTATCTTCGATAACCTGCTCTGGGGAATGCCGTAGATTTGTGAAATTTTGATAGAGAGAGTCAAAAGCCTCTGCATTTTCTTCTTGACAAAAGATGCCGTTGAGCTTAGCTAAAAAATCATAGCCCGTTGTGCCCTGAACCGGCCAGCTTTGGGGCAGACTTTCATTAGCCTCTAGTATTTTTTCTACTACGATGTAGAGATTTGGGCAGCGTTCCCGCAGGCGATGGAGATACTCTTCGGGATTGAACAACCCATCGATATGATCGATGCGCAAACCATTAAATCGTCCCTGTTCTGCAAGCTTAAAGATAAGCTGATGGGTTTTGCGAAACACTTCGCGATCTTCTACCCGCAGTGAGATCAGCTCGTTAATGGTAAAGAAACGACGATAATTGATCTCCTCAGCACCCACCTTCCAGAAGGAAAGGCGAAAATTTTGCCGCGCCAGAAGACTATCCAGCAGGTCAAAGCTTGACGGATCCCCTGGCTTGCCGTTAAAGATGGCAATGTTCTCGTCAAAAAAGCTCTGGATAGGTTGGCTAGACGTGTAGAGTTCCCACAAAGAATGCTTGGCAAAGCTAATTTGATCGGTGCGCTCTAGGAGATCTTCCTTGCTGGGAATGAATTTCAGGCTGAAGAGGATCCCGAGCAACTTGACGTAGTCGGGGTGGCTCCGCCCCAATTTTCGCCGCAGTTTGCTCAGGTTGTAGGTAAAAACATCGGCATAGGTGTCAATATTGAGGGGGAACCTCAAGTTGTAGTAGTTAATACTTAGGCCATCGGCATCATAACGAAGCTGGATTTGACCCGACTCCAAACATTTGTCGTAGAAATCTCCCAAGAAAGGGGCTAAGATTCTGCCTTTGATCCCCAGGTAAGAGTGATTCCAATTCACATCAAAGTAGTCAACAAAATCTGAGTTGGGGCCACTCTCCAGAACGTCCATAAGCATCTGGTTTTGGCCATCGTAGGCCATGTGATTGGGCACAATGTCCTGGATCCAGCCTATTCCCTGCTGATTGAGGGCTTCCCACAAGAGCTCAAACTTTTCGCTTCCCCCCAATTCCTGATTAATTTGCCTGGGATCCACCACGTCGTAGCCGTGGGTGCTGCCTTTGCGGGCTTGGAAGATGGGAGAGGCATACAAGTCACTGATGCCCAGCAACTTCAGGTAGGGAACAATCTGTCGTGCTGCGTCGAAGTCAAACCCAGCATGAAACTGAATGCGATAGGTGGAAGTCGGGATCCGCATGATGACCTTAGAACAATGACAAAGAAGCCGAGCTTGCCAACGGCATAGGGTCAAGAGAACAGATGTATCTAGGGTAGCGGCTAAGATCAAGGAGTCCTGCAGGGGAGAGGCGAGGTTAGTGAACTTGTCAAGGCCACAGAGGAGCGCTTCACCCCCGGTAAGGGGGCCGGCAAGGATGGCGAGGTGGGCAGGGATCCTGCTCGTGGGTGGGCTGATGGGGAGTTGGCGGAGTGAGGCAACCTGGGCAGAAAGCGAGTTTCGGGTGGGGAGTGAGCTGGTTTTGACCCTGCGCACCCCCGATGCCCCCGCTCGCCTCCGTCTGCTGAAGCAACGGTTGGAAGAGATTTTGCTACAGGCCAGCAGCCCTCAGGTGCAGGTCAGTCTGGATATCCCCAGTCCCAATCCCTCGACGACCGGCAGCGGGGATCCCCCAGCTCAAGCCGCTCGGATTCTTTTGAACCAGCAACTGCTGTTGGAGGTAACTCCAGCCGATGCAGAGGCTCATGCTGCTCCCCAACCGGCAGATCTGGCAAGGATCTGGGCGGATCGCCTGCAAACGGTGTTCAACCAGGAATCCAGTCGGCAGCAACTGTTTTTGGGATTGGGGCTGCCCCCGCACTTGACCTGGCAAGGGCGACTCTATCGCCGCGCTGAGCGTGCTGCCGCCGATACTGGGCGCTTTGTTACCGATGGCACTCGCATTCAAGATCATGTGGTCTATTGGGAGATCCCCTCTGGAGAAAACCCGTTTGATTTTACTGACAAGCCGACCCTGCCGGATCCGCCGCCGGAGCGGCTATTTTTGTTGAATCGCCACCGCCAGTTTGTGCCCTACGAGTTGTAACCGAAGTCCTTTCTCCCTCTGTTGTCTATTGTCTATGTCGTCCATTCAACGAGAACCTCGCATTCTGTTGGGCCTGCGGGCCGACCAATTTCGTCATCCCGTGGATCTGCAAGCCACCCGCTCTCTGCAGCAAGTGCCGGGGCTGGGCCTGCTGATTCAAAATTGGCTTGGCTCAACGGCAGGACAGATATTTTATCTGGACAACATTGCTTCTAGTATCCAAATTAACGAGCATCAGTTGCCGGAAATTCATCAGCTTTTGGTGCAGGCCTGTCGCATCTTGGATCTGGAGGTGCCCCAGCTCTACGTGCGGCAGAACCCCACGCCCAATGCTTACACCTTTGCCATGCAGGGGAAAAAGCCCTTCATTGTCTTGCACAGCTCTCTGCTGGATCTGTTGGAGCCGCCGGAAATTCAGGCCGTGATCGCTCATGAGTTGGGCCACTTGAAGTGCAATCACGGGGTCTACTTGACGATGGCCAACATTCTCATGCTCTCCACCAGCTTGCTCCCCTTCGGGGGGTTGTTTTATCAGGCGTTGCAGGATCAACTGATGCACTGGCTGCGGTGTGCCGAGTTTACCTGTGACCGGGCGGCGCTGTTGGTAGCCCAAGATGCCAAGACGGTGATCTCGGTGTTGATGAAATTGTGTGGGGGATCCCCGCAATTGGCCTCCAAGCTGAACGTGGACGCCTTTTTGGAGCAGGCCCGTACTTACGACGAGCTGGACGGGGATCTGTGGCAGATGGAGCTGAAGCAGATGCAAACGGTGGGGCGCACCCATCCGCTGCCGGTGCTGCGGGCCAGAGAAATCGAGCGTTGGTTCCGCAGCAACACCTATCAGCAGATCCTGGAGCTCCAGGGATTGGGCTCCGCACCGCGGACGTCAACGGCTGCTTCGTAAACTACCCGACTCCGACCGCTAAAGCAGTACAGAGCGGGCTTTTAGTAGCCCTGCAGTTGGCAAGCCAACCACGAGCCTCTGGGGTGGTTTACAGCACCCCCAATCGACCGTTACCAGTGCCTTAAACAACCGTTTCTGGTGTCCGCAGTACAATTATAACCATGGAGGCGGACTTTCCTCTCGACACTGATCCTACCGGTACAGCACGGGGCTCCTGCGATTTCTAGCTGAGTGCTCAAGATGGATCCCTCTCATGTGCCCCTGGGTTTGCCGCTCATCTTGGGGGAGGTGCTTTTCGACTGCTTCCCCACCGAGGTTGTGCTGGGTGGGGCGGCTTTGAATGTGGCTTGGAACCTCAAGGGGCTGGGATCCGATCCCCTCTTGCTCAGTCGTGTTGGCCAAGACGAGGCCGCCAGAGAGCTGCTGGGGGCCTTGCGACGGCAGGGGCTGCGCCTGGAGGGTCTGCAGCAGGATTCTGTTCACCCCACCGGCAAGGTTCAAGTAACCCTGGATGAGCAAGGGATCCCCACCTTCGCCATCTTGCCCGACCAAGCCTACGACTACATCCAGTTGGATATCGGGGCTCTGCAAGCTCTCCAGCCCAGCCTGCTCTACCGGGGCAGCTTGGCAGCCCGCCGGGAGGCAGCCCATCGCCACTTTCAAGAGGGGATCCCCGCTTTGGGCTGTCCCGTGTTTCTGGATCTCAACCTGCGGGATCCCTGGTGGCATCCAGACGCCATCCAGGAGATGCTGCGCACCTGTGATTGGCTGAAGCTGAACCAGACAGAGCTGGAGCAAGTGGCCCAACTGGAAGGGATCCCTGCCGGAGACGTGCTGGAGCAAGGGCAGATCCTACAGGCCCACCTGAACCTGAAAGGTCTATTTTTGACTCTGGGGGCGGCAGGCGCGCTGCTGATCACCCCTGCTCAGGTCTATCGGGCCGACCCGGTTCCTGCGCCTCAGATGGTGGATACGGTGGGGGCGGGAGATGCGTTTAGCGCCGTAGCCATCCTGGGACTATTGCGGGGATGGCCGGAGGCGATTCTGGTGCAACGGGCCGTGCAATTTGCGGCGGCCATCTGCGGGATCCCGGGGGGAGCGCCTGCGGATCCGGAGTTTTACCGGCCCTTCTGGCAGGCATGGGAGATCCAGGAGATCCAGAGGCCAAGGGTTCAATGAAACTGGCGCAGGTGAAACTGGGCGTAGCGACCCCCTTTGCCCAGCAATTCTCGGTGATTTCCCTGCTCCAGCAATTGCCCCTGCTCCAAGACGAAAATGCGGTGGGCAGTGCGTACCGTCGAGAGGCGGTGGGCAATCACAAAAACGGTACAGCGTTGCATCAGCCGTTGCAGCGCTTCCTGCACCAACGCTTCCGACTCGTTGTCCAAAGCCGAGGTGGCCTCGTCCAGGATCAAGATCTTGGGGTTGAGGAGCACGGCGCGGGCAATGGCCAGCCGTTGCCGTTGTCCACCGGAGAGGGTGACCCCCCGTTCTCCCACGCGGGTGGCGTAGCCATCGGGCAAGCTCTCGATAAAGGTGTCGATGTTGGCCACCTGGGCCGCCTGGCGTACCGCTTCCAGGTCAAAATGCTCTTGTCCGTAGGCGATGTTGCTGGCAATGGTTCCCGAAAACAGGGTGATCTCCTGCGGCACAATGCCGATCTGCCGGCGCAGGCTCTTGAGGGTGACGGTGCGGATGTCGATGCCGTCGATGCGGATGCAGCCCTGCTGGGGATCGTAAAAGCGGGGAATCAGGCTCACCAGGGTGGATTTGCCGGCGCCGGAGGATCCCACCAAGGCCACGATCTCGCCGGGAGACACCTGAAAGCTGATCTGTTTGAGCACCGGCTGATCCGGTTTGTAGGCAAAGGAAACTTGGTCGAACTCCACCCAACCCTGAATGGGAGGCATGGGGCGGGCCCCGGGCAGCTCCCGGATTTGGGAGCGGGTGTTTAGCAGCTCGAAAATCCGCTCCACCGAAGCCTCACCCTGTTTCAGCTCGCTGTAGTTGTTGGTGATGTGAACAATAGGGTCGATCAACATGGCAACACCGGCGATAAAGCCGAGAAACTGGCTGCCGGTCAGGTTGCCCTGGCTAATTTGCCAGCCGCCCACCCAAAACACCCCCAACACGCTCATGGCGTACAGAAAACCCACCACCGGGTCTTGAATGGCTCTCATCTGTTCGGTCTGAAACCGGGCCAGGCGGTTGCTTTCGGCAATGGCACTGAAGCGGCGAATTTCGTAGTCCTCAGCCGCAAAGGCGCGAGTGAGGCTGATGCCAGCAAACACTTCAGTCAAGAGGGCGGCCAAATCCGACATCTTCTCTTGGTTGAGGCGGGAGCGAAACAAAAGGCGATCCCCAAACCAACTGATCAAGGCTCCCATCAGGGGGGCTATCAGCAAGGTGGTCAAGGTGAGAATGCCGTTGAGATAGAACAGGTAGGCCACCACCGCCAAGATGGTGAGCACGCTGGGGATGAAGCGATGGAAAAACCGCTGCACCACCTCTCCCACCCGATCCAGATCCCCCGTGAGGCGATAGACCAGATCGCCAGTGCGGCTGCCGGAAAAATAGTCCACATCCAGTGCCTGCAGGTGGGCATAAATCTGTTGGCGCAATTCCAAAACCATTTGCAAGGAGGCCCTCGCCATCAGGGTGTCTTGGCCATATTGGAAAGCGCCGCGCACCAAGAAAAACACCACCCCAATCAAGGCCAGCATCCGCAATTGCCCCAGATCCCCGGCACCAATGGAGCGGGCCACCCACTCGATCAAGTAGGCGAGGGCGGGCATGGTTAGCACAAAGCCAAGGGTGCAGGTCAGCCCCAGCAACAACATCCACAGATGGGGCCGAATGAAGGGAATGAGACGGCGATAGCTGCGACCTGGATGCACAAATCACAAACCAGAAGGGCCTCTGACCCAACCAGCTTACAGGATAGCGTTGCGGACTGCTGCCGGGATCCCTGAAACTGGCCGGTAGAGCTGAAAGCCGCTGCGACCCTTTTCTTTGACCTGGTAGAGGGCCAAGTCGGCATGGTGCAAAAGGGTAGATGCCTCCACTCCGTCTTGGGGGTAGAGGGCGACGCCAATGCTGCAGGTCACGGAAAGGGAATGGCCCTCGCAGGAGAAGGGAGTTTGAAAGGCATCGACAATCCGCTGAGCCAGACGCGCTGCCACTGTGGGGCTGCCAATTCGGGGCAGCAGCAGGGTAAACTCATCCCCTCCCCAGCGGGCGACGATATCTCCAGGGCGAACGCACTTGGTTAGCCGTTCGGCTACCCCCTGCAACAGGGCATCGCCGACACCGTGGCCGAAGGTATCGTTAATGTCTTTGAAGTGATCCAAATCCACAAAGAAGAGGGCCAGTGATTCACTGTAGTATTGCTGCAGGGCCTGCTGCAGCCGCTCTCGAAAGCCTTCGCGGTTCACCAAACCTGTCAGGGCATCATGATGAGCGCGAAACTCCATGTAGGCTAAGCTCTGCTTTTGGGCGGTGATGTCTTCGCAGATGCCTTCATAGCCGAGGATGTTTCCGGCTTTATCTTTAACCAAACGGGCTTTTTCTCGGACCCAGATGATCGAGCCATCCCGCCGCCGCAGCCGATACTCAAAACCGCGCACGGATCCCTGTTCCTGCAATAGCCGCACAAATTCTTCCCACTGGCTGGGATCCACATAGAGCTGCCGCTTGCCCGCCTCTTTCGCTTCGCGCATCAATTCTTCGGGGGAGCTGTAGCCGCAGATCTGGGCCAGCATCGGGTTGGCGGAGAGATACCGACCTGCCGCATCGGTGAAAAAAATGCCCTCTACCGCATTCTCGAAAAAATTGCGATAGCGCTCCTCAGCCTGGCGCAGCTCCTCTTCCACTTGCCGGCGCTCCGAGATCTCGAGGGCCAGAGACACCAAATCCGCCAGGGATCCGGCGAAGTTTTGCTCTTCTAAGGTCCAGTGGCGAGGGGAGCCAATGTGCTCGTGGCAGAGAACACCCACCATCCGTCCTTCCAGTCGAATGGGGGCATCCAGCATCGAGACCACTCCCATTGCTGTCAGGTAGGAATTGCCGAACTCGGCGGTGCGGGGATCCGCCACCACTTGGTCGGCGGCAATGGTGCGCTCTTGCTCCAGGGCTTGAAAATAACGGGGATAGTCTTTGGCCCAAATCTCCGCCCCTTGAGTATGGGATCCCTCGGGGTTGTCTGGGGTGATCTCGAATTGATTGATGCAGCGAATGCTGGAGCGCTCCGACGTGTAGAGCCAGACCCCCACCCGTGCCACCCCCAGGGTATGGGCGGCTGTAGTACAAATCTGTTGCAGAGCAGCTTGTAAGTCTCCTTGGCTGAGGGCTTTGTGCCGGGTGAGCTCCATCAGAGCCCGGTTGTGCTCCAACAGTTGCTTTTGGCTGCGCTGTAGCTGCCACTCCACTTGCTTGCGTGCTGTGATGTCCTGACAGGAGCCGACAATTCGGCTGATTGGCTTGTTCTCCTCAACTACTGGAGAAAGGGTAACGATTAGAACATGGGTCGACTCTGGGTCGGGAGCGGCAGAGGCCGTTAGGCTCAGCTCAAAGCTCACTTGCCGGCCATGGCTGAGGCAGTGTTCGGTGTGCAGTTGAATCTGCGCAGCCAGAGAAGGCGGTAGACAACTCTGGAGCTGATACATTCACGCTGAACTCTCCCGAACATGGTTCAGGAAAGAAGCGATCGCATCCTGCCTATCTCTGAGCAGGAAGGCGGTATCCCGCAAAGCCCTGAGGAATACCCCCCGAGCGCTTTCCCCCTTCACTTCCCGGCAACCGTTGCGGTGGACTCAAGGATCAGGGGGAAACTTGGTCTACTATATCCCTCTCAATGACTTTTGCCAAACCGCCTAAAGCTCAGTAAATTCAGCAAAGTTCAGGGTTTTGGGGGTTAGAGGCATGCTCTTCTCCCTCGATAGGTCGAGAGGAGAGAAAAAACATCCTGCAAAAAGCCGGGTTACCCACCAAAAACCGACAGCGCGGTTGAGGTGAGCCTCTTTCTGGCTCCGGGGGCAGACACTCAAGGACAAACAACCCATCGCTGACGCTCTCGAACATGGTGCGCAGCACAGCCCGTCCCCGAGCCTGTACCGGGCGCCCACGGTACATGACCTGGGGATTCCACAGATCGGCCCGCGTCAGCGCATCATAAACGTTGCCAGCCTAGTCTGGCCCAGCAGTCCCCCTTTTAACCATAGGCTAGAAGTACCCAGTAGATTCGGACAACGGGAAGGAGGAGTCGAAAGAGACGGCTCTGCAGTACGCCCTACCTTTTATAAACATTCATCTTATAAGCATTCACCCTACAGATATCTGCTCATTAATTACAGATTGCTGAAGAAGCGTTTGTATCACTCAGTACAAAAGATCCCAGCGCTGGCACGGGCTTTTGGGTGCTCCGGAGGGGATATTCTTTGAAGCAACTCTTGCAGGTTAATCAAGAACTCTGTCCTGCCGGCGTGAGGAGACCTGCGCTGCCGTTTTCAAGGTTAAACCGCTTCTGGCTCCCGAACTTGTTCTACCCGTACATCGACACGCTTGGGAAGGAACCAGGCTCCTATTAGTTAGAACCGCTCTCATTAGAAAGAACCTCAGCTAGCCCTGGAAAAGGGATCCCTGCCAGACCCAGGATGGCTAATTCCGCGGGCGTGGGATCCCCGATGCATCCAAGGCAAGAGAGGAAGACTGATGGATACAACTCCACCACTCAACCGAGTAACAGCATAGCTCTATTGAGATTAGCTTTCAATAGCGTGCCGGCAAAGTAGGGATCCTCTTTGATAAAGACTTGCATTAAGCTTGAGGAGTCTGGTAGAGTGCTTACCCAAGTAGCAATTGCTAAAGATTTGCAGTTAAGTCTTCTCAGGAGAACAAGCTGCGGAGTGGCAAGCATGGCATGGCAACAGGTTCAGGCGGGGGTGTGGTGTAGGCAGTTGGGGCAATGGGCGCCTCAGTGGTGGCTGGGCTGGAGCCTGGAGCAGGGCTTTCGGCTCTACCGCAAAGAAGTTTCCTCTGCTCTGCCTTCTCTCTCTGCTTTGAGGATTCGCTACCAAGAGCGAGATGGCTGGCTGGACGTGTTTCTGGGAGAAGCGGAGCAATGTAACCGACGACGGCGCAGCCTTTTGGATCCGGCAGCGCGGGTAGCCTTGCACTACATGCCGGAAGATTTAGCTCAGATTCAGTCCCTAAAGTGTCCTCACGAGCGCATTCCTCCGCAGCTTTGGCAGCGGCTAACCCAGCAGCCGGGTTGAGGACTGTTGAAGGTTAGAGGGCTATTTATTGTTTTTATTGTTTCAGATGGATCCAGTCCGCTGCGGCAACCGATCCTGCCTCTTCTCGCCTTTCCAGTTCTTCTGGAGAGCGGTAGCCTGTTTTTTTCTTCCTCTAGGCAGGCTTAAGCTGGAGAACGAAGAGTAGCGGCTGCAGCCATGACTGTTTCTAAGCACCAACCCAAGCAGCGCTCCCAGCAGCAGGTCGAGGGGCTGACTTCTCGCCGCCTTTTGAAGGGATCCATCATCGGCGCCGGCCAGGTAGGCATGGCCTGTGCCTACTCGATGGTAATCCAGAACACTCTGGATGAGCTGGTCCTTCACGACATCGACCGCAACAAGCTGGAAGGGGAAGTGATGGATCTGGTGCACGGGATCCCCTTTGTGGAGCCGACACGGATACGGGCAGGGGAGCTGGCGGATTGTGCCGGATCAGACGTGGTGATTTTGACGGCAGGGGCTAAGCAGCGGCCTGGAGAAACCCGCTTGGATTTGGTGCAGCGCAACGTCGAGATCTTCAAAGGCTTGATCCCGGCCTTGATGGCCCATTGCCCTGACACACTCCTTTTGGTGGTGAGCAATCCCGTTGACATCATGACTTACGTTTCCCTGAAGTTGTCGGGGTTGCCGGCAGGGCAGGTAATTGGGTCGGGGACGGTTTTGGACACAGCCCGCTTTCGCTATCTTTTGGCGGAGCGCCTGGGGGTGGATCCGCGTAGCCTGCACGCCTACATCATCGGCGAACATGGAGATAGCGAGGTGGCCGTTTGGAGCAAGGTGAACATCGCCGGCACCCCGATTGGGGAACTCTCGCCGGACTGGGATCCCGCCTATTTGGGGGATATCTTCGAGCAGGTGCGCAACGCTGCCTACGAGATCATCCGTCGCAAAGGGGCCACCAGCTACGCCATCGGGTTAGGGGTGACGCAAATTGTCCAAGCCCTGCTGCGGGATCAACACCGCGTTTTAACCGTGAGCAGCCTCACCCAAGGGGAGTACGATCTGCCAGAGGTCTGTCTCAGCTTGCCCAGAGTGGTCGGGCGGCAGGGGGTGGAACGCACGCTGGCCATGTCCCTCACCGAGAGCGAGCGCAAGCAGCTGCACCGCTCGGCCCAGATCTTGCGGCAAGTCATCGACAGCATCCGGTGGTAGCCTAGATCTCCTGGACTTTTGTCGCTCCCCTCCAAGCTGGGGGATCCCTTGGTCAGCTAGAAATCGCAGGAGCCCCGCACTGTACCCGTAGGGTCACTGCCGGGAGGAATGCGCTTTGATGAAGTACAATGAACTTATGAGCCAAGTCCTGACCATATCCTGTAAGCTCAAGGTGTCCCCGTCGCAAGCCGCCAAATTGGACGCGACGATGGATGCCTTTGTACAGGCATTGAACTGGGTCAACCAAAACACACCAGAAAAAGTAGTCAACGCAGTCAAACTCCAATCCCTTTGCTACTACGAGATTCGAGCCCGGTTTGGCTTGTCCAGTAACTTGGCTCAACAGGTGTGCAGACGGGTAGCGGGTTCCCGCAAAGTGGCTAAGCAGAAAAAGCGTCCCGTCAAGGAGTTTAAGATCGGCTTTGTTACCTACGACGCTCGCATCTTTTCGTTCCGTCAAAAAGACTGGACGGTGTCGCTGACCACGGTGGAAGGGAGAGAACGCTTTGAGCTAGCCATTGGCAACTACCAGAGGGGAATGCTGGCTGGTTCTAACCCAAAAGCTGCCACGCTGATCAAGCGCAAAGATGGCTCCTACTACATCCAGATTTGCGTAGAGAAAAAACCACCCAAGCAACAAGATACCGACAAGGTGATCGGGGTGGACTTTGGAAGGACAGATATCGCTCATACCTCAGAAGGGGACAACTGGAATGGACAGCAGTTGAACAAAGTCCGAGACCACTACTCCCGGTTGAGGGCGGCACTCCAACGCAAAGCCAGTAAGGGCACACGCAGTTCGCGGCGCAGATGCAGAGAACTGTTGCAACGGCTGTCTGGCAAGGAGAGGCGCTTTCAGGCGTGGGTCAATCATCGCATCTCCAAAGCTATTGTCTCTAGGGCAAAAGCTACCAACAGCGCTATCGCTCTGGAAGACCTGACAGGGATCCGGGAAAGGGTCAATCAACAGCCACGCAGCAAAACCGAAAGGCGCAGGGCCAACAGTTGGGCGTTCTACCAGCTTAGGATGTTTGTGGTCTACAAGGCTGCCATCGCCGGAGTGCCTGTAGTACTGGTTCCGCCTGCCTACACGTCGCAGACCTGCCACCGGTGTTTGCACATCCATCCCGATCCTACGCAATCCTATCGCAGTGGGAAGCAGTTCAAGTGTGGGCACTGTGGATGGGAAGGGGATGCGGACTGGAATGGGGCCAACATGATTGCCAAACTTGGGGCTGCCGTAAACCAGCCTAGAGGTCCGTGGTTGGCTTGCCAACTGCAGGGCTACCGAAAGCCCGCCCTGTACTGCGAAGTAGTCAGGGTCGGGTAGTTTACTGGGCGAGGGCCGCAGCTGGCGGCAGGAGGTGGTCTATGGAAGCAGAGGTGCAACAGGGGCAGCAATCGCCTGAGGGCCAACTGGAGAAGCGCCCCCCTTCTCCGCCTTGGGCCGGGATCCCCTTACAGAGGGGCCTCGGTCACCGGGTACGGCAGCACGTCAATCCCCTGCAGGCGCAGTATCAGCAGCCCACCCCCCCACCCCACTGGGAGCGGGTATACCGACGGCTGGGGCAGCCCTTTCATCTGGATATCGGCACAGGGAGCGGACGATTTCTGCTGCGCCTCGCTCAGGAGCAGCCCGACTGGAACTTCCTGGGGGTAGAGATTCGGCAGGCGCTGGTGGAGCGGGCCAATGCCTGGCGGGACGAGCTGGGGCTGGATAACGTCCATTTTCTGTTTGCCAACATCAATGTCTCTTTGCGGCATCTGTTTGCGCCGGGGGATCTCAGCCGCGTAACCATCCTATTTCCGGATCCCTGGTTCAAAAAGCGCCATCACAAACGGCGGATCGTCCAGCCCCAACTGGTGGCAGATCTGGCTCTGCTGCTGCGACCGGGCAGCCCTGTCTTCCTGCAATCGGATATCCAAGAGGTGGCCGAAGAAATGGCAGCTCGATTTTTAGAGCATCCGCAGTTTTGGGATCCCCACCAGGGGCCTTTGGACTCCAATCCCCTCGGCATCCCCACGGAGCGGGAGTGGCACTGCCTACAACTGGGCCTGCCCATCTATCGCTATTGGCTGGAGCGACGGTGACAACAGGACAAATCCGTAATGCAGTAATAACAACTCCATTCCGCCAAGACAATACAGAAGATAGGATATAACCCGCTTGAGTTGGATCCGTCGCCGCAATGTCTCACTCTGAAACCACGGCCTCTGCCGACCCCTCCTCTGCTTGGTTTTCTGTTCGCCGTGGGATCCTCAACCTGCTGAGCCTACTGGCCATTGTGATTGTCGGGCTTTCTCTTTCCAGCAGTTGGTTTCAGCCGCCGCCCCAAACGCAGTTGGATTTGTTGCAAACCGATCTCGCCCTGCAGGCTTCCCGCACCCTCGATGATCCCCGCTATCAGGATCTGGCACGGGCACTTTTGGGTCAGGATGTGTTCAAGGTGGCCCAAAATCGCTATCAGCAGACCGCCGATAACTACACCGAACGCCTGAAACGTTTGAAACGGCTGGCCCGTTTAACTCCTGCTGGCGAATCTGAGGCGGCCAGCCCAGAACTGGCCCAATCTCCAGAGGTGGATCCTGCCCTTTTGGCCTCCATGCAAGATTTGCAGACGGAGCTGGATGCACTGTGGCTGCGCCTGGGCTTGCTCTATGCCTACCAAGAAGATCTGGAGGCCGCTCAGCAGCAATGGCAACAGATCATCGACCTGGAACGTCCCGTGGAGCTGGAATCGAGTCAAAAGAGAGCAGCCCAGGTTCTACAGGGACTGTGGGGAACACCGCGGCGCATCTTGCCAGAGGCGGAGGTGCAGATTCGCAATCATCTGGATGGTTGGTTTGAGGCGGTGGCTCTGCAACAGCTTTACCGACTGCAGCAGCGCAGCGATAGCCTAAATGCCCTCAACCAACAGCAGGAAAAATTGGCCTTGGCGGCTCTGTTTCGACTGGCGGTGGTGGGTGGGATTCCCGTGCTGGGGGCGCTGCTGGGGTTGATGCTCTTGTTGGGCTGGCTGGGCTGGAGCCTTTGGCGCAAACGTCCGCTCCTGGGCCCTGCTTGGGAAGTGCCTTGGCCGGGGATCGGGGCGCAAGCGGTGTTGACCGGCTGGTTTTTGGGGTTTATCGCCCTCAACGCTTTGGTGCCTCGACTTTACATCATCATTCTCGGCCTGGGGGCAGAGCAGCTCAGCCCTTGGCACCAGGCGGTGGCCCTGTTTCTCACCTACAATTCCGGCGCTTTGCTGGGGGCAGGGTTATTGTACCGTCTCTTGCACGCCTACCCCGGCTGGCAGAGGGTGCTGCAGGTGCGGTTGTGGGGTCCTTGGCTGCTGTGGGGCTTGTGTGGCTACTGGGTGGCCTTGCCTTTGGTGGTGCTGGCAGCGGCACTCTCGCAATTGCTGCTACCGCAGGCGGGGGGTGGGAATCCCATTTTGCCCCTGCTGCTGGATAGCCATGGTTGGGGGGCGCGGTTGGTGTTTTTGGCCGTGGTGTCTGTCTGTGCCCCTGTTTTTGAGGAGGTGCTGTTCCGGGGCTTTTGGCTGCCTACTCTAAGCCGCTACCTGCCTATGGGGGCCGCCATTGGGCTTAGCGCCTTCACCTTTGCCCTTGCCCACCTCAACCTTTCCGATCTGCTGCCTCTGACCATGCTGGGGGTGGTGCTGGGGGTGGTGTACAGCCACAGCCGCAACCTGCTGGCTCCCATCCTGCTGCACAGCCTCTGGAATACGGGATCCCTGGTGACGCTGCTGGTGCTAGGGGGTGCGCGTTAAGGGGGGCTCTGCCTACTTTTTCCTGCCGAAGAGGCGGCTCAAGAACCCGCCGTTGTCCTCCTTACGGGGAGGCGGCACCACTTTCTGAGCCTGTGACGTTTGACGGCTGGCCACTCGCGTTGGCGGGACGGAGTCCTTGGGGACGGGAATGGGCTGTTGAGTGGTGACCTGCTGCAGCCAGCGGCGCACCTCGGCCATCAACTCGGCGTTGGCGGGTTCTAGGCGGCTGACCTGCAAAAAGTCTGCTTTGGCCATGCCAGCATTCCCCTGCTTCAGGTGAGCAATGCCCCGGTGCAGGTAGTAGCGGGCCACGTTGGGCTCAGCGCTGATGGCGAAGTTCAGATATTGCACTGCATCCCGGTATTGCTTGCGCTCGATCATGTCCAAGGCTTGGATAAAGCGGGTTTCCCCAGGGCTGAACTTGGGGGCAGGCGGTGGGGTGGGAACAGGCTGAACAGGGGGACGGGTGGGCGGAGCAACGACGGGGGAGGCTGGGATCCCACCCACAGTGGTACGGCTGGGGGAAGGGGTTGGGATCCCGGTCGCGGTAGTGGTTCTAGAGGCAGGGGCTAGGCTCCCCTGGTAGCCGGCCTTGAGCAACAAATAGGCCAGGTTCAGCTCGCTCAATTCCTCGGTTTTCTCGAGCAGGGTTTCCATGGAGCTGTATTGTTCTTTGGCCAGCTTCTCCACCCGTCTGACATACTCTTCCTGCCAATGGGGGTGCTCGGCCAAGCCCTTGACGGCTTCCCCAGAGGGCCAAAGATCCGGGGGGGGCGTCTCCAAAAGGCGTTTGATCCGCATTTTGAGCACCGTTTCATATTCCCCTCGCTCCCGCTCTTTGGTCAGCACTTCGTTGGCCGGGTTGACCAGCTTGGCAAAGAGGATGTTGGCGCGCTCTGCACCTTCGGGATCCCCCACAAACCGATCCGGGTGGAGGGCCTTGGCCGCCTGCAGGTAGCCGCGCCGGATCCCCTTGGAGTCGGCGGTAAGGGGCACGCCTAAGATGGCGAAATGGTCAGTCTCGTAGCGGGCTAGCCCTCGGTTGAGGCGGGGGACATTAGAGTTGGATCCCATAGTTGCCACTTCTCTAAAATCTGCTGCAAGGTTCCGTTTTCGATCAGGCTGGAAATCGCCCCATCCACAGCTTCCTTCAGGGAAGGATGCTGAGAGGATACTACTCCCACCAGAGGCATGGGGAACAGGGGCGGCCCCACCAGGCGCAGCCGGGATCCAGCTTGGCGCAGGTTTAGGGCGGCAACAGGCTGATCGACCAGCACGGCATCCAACTGGCCGGCTTGTAGCTGAGCAAACAAGCGCTCAGGGTTGCTGGTGGCAAAGAGACGAATGGCGTTGCCCCTCCTCTCGTTATACGCCTCCAGTAGGGCTGCCCCCGTACTGTTAACTACAATGCCCACTTTGCGGCCAAATAATTGCGACAGTGCTTCAATGGCCGGTTCCTCTGGCCCGGAGGCGGGGGAGGGATCCCGTACCACCAAGCGCTGCGGGCTGAGATAGTAGGGCCGGGTGGCCAGAAACTGCTCCGGATCCAAGCCCAAAGCTTCCCGCGCCCCCCAGATCAAGTCCACCTCATCCGCTTGCAAGGCCGCCAACTGCTCGCTCCAGGCCACGTAGATGGGATCCACCTGCACCTGAAGGGTTTGGGCAAGCGCCTCCAGGATATCCCACTCGAAGCCGGCGTAGGTTTGTCGCTCCAAGTCGGTATAGAGATAGGCCGGCCCCAGACTGGGATCCAAGCCAACCCGAATGCGCCCCCGGGCCTGGATCTCAGTCCAACGGGAATCAGGGGGCTGTGCCTGCTCGGTGGGGGCGACTTTCCCTTGTGCCGGCTGAGGGTAACCGGGGCCAGCAGTGGCCACCCCAAGGGCCATCGCTCCCAAGAGGAGAGCCAGGCCGAACTGTGCCGCCCGGCAGCAATGTCGCTGTTTTCTGTGGAGCTTGCTAACCAATCTTCTACCTACCCTGCCCAACATAGGGTTCTTGGAATCTTCTTGATTATTCCTCGATTATTCGTCAGCTACTTCTGTCTTCAATTCAACTCAACTGGGGAGCTTTCCCGGTTCTGATAGGCTGGGCGTGGATCCCGCCGCATGGGAAAGGAGACCGGCAAAGGCTGTACTTGGGCCAATTCTTCTTGCAGAGCAGCGTGTAACCAGCCATTGCTGGCCAACAGTCGGCCACTGTAAACGTCCACCGGGCTGCCATCATAAGCGGTCACCTTGCCGCCTGCCTCCCGCACCAGGACGATCCCTGCGGCAATGTCCCAAGGGGAGAGGCCCCGCTCCCAATAGCCATCCAACTGGCCGGTGGCCACATAGGCCAAATCCAGAGCTGCAGATCCGCCCCGCCGCACTCCTTGGGTGAGATGGGTAAAGTGGCAAAACTCGGCGTAGTTGTTGTCGGGGGTTTCGCGACGATCGTAGGCAAAGCCGGTAACCAGCAGGCTCCGAGACAATTCAGCCGTTGTGGAGACTCGAATGGGTTGACGGTTGCGGGTGGCCCCCATTCCTTGGACGGCGCGAAACAGATCCCCGCGAAAAACGTCACAAACAACCCCCAAAACCGGCTCCCGCCCCTGCAGCAAACCAATGGAGACGGCAGCGAAAGGGTAACCGTGGGCAAAGTTGGTGGTGCCATCTAGGGGATCGATCATCCAAGCGTAGGCACCCTCCGGGGATCCCTGCTGGCCAGATTCTTCCGTCAAGATTACGTCTTCGGGGAAGTGCCGCCTCAAGATTTTCAAGATGAGATCCTCGGAAGCGCGATCCGCCGCAGTCACCAAGTCGCCCGGACGTTTCTCCTCGATGGCGAGGGTGCCTCCCACATAACTGCGCAGCAAAGCCCCTGCCTCCAGGGCAGCTTCTGTGGCCACATCCAACCGACGCAGCAGGGCCTCTGTCACACCCCTACCTCAAGAATCTGTTACTCAGGATAGCCCGCGAAGGCTGAGGCTCCCAAGGGATCCCCGAAAGCCAAAATAGGCCCGACCCAAACCCAATTTTTTGGGAAAGGGGGTATCTCCAAGGCTGCCTATGGTGTATAGTACAGTACACTGGGGCTTGTGGGTTTTCCGGCAGCCCGCCAAGACCAGAGTTCCTTTGAAAGCAGTAGGGTTTTGGGGAACTCTAGATAAGACTTTGAATTTGGAAAGCCAAGCTGCTGTAAATGGCGTTGAGCGTTGAGGGGGGAAGGCCGTTGTCACATAGCTACGACGATTTCTTTGCCTCCACCACGGCGGTTGGTGGGGGGGATCCTCTTGCTTCTAGCTACAGCTTTGATCTGCCAGCAGATCTGTTCGATCGAGTCCCTGAGCAGCCGGTATCCCATCCGGAGTTCGCCCTGTCCATCTGCCATCCTGTCCGGCCCTGCAGCTACATCCTGCGGGAGAGTATCTATACGGTTGGACGGGATCCCTCCAACGCCATCCAGATCGTCAATCGGTTTGTCTCGCGTCACCACGCTTACCTGGTGCGGGTGCCCACCAAGTCCAACCGGACAGGGTTTACCTATTGCCTGATCGACGGCAATCGCAAGGGCCAGTCCAGTACCAATGGGGTGTTTGTCAACGGCACGCGGGTGGCCACTCACTACCTGAGGAGCGGAGATGTCATCTATTTCGGGCCAGAGATCCGCGCCTATTTCTTTGAGGTAGCCCGCACTCTCCCTGTGAACCCCTTTGACATCGGCCCTGACCTTGGCGAAGAGCTTCAGCTTCCCCACGCATAGGAGCTCACTGCAACTGTTGACAGACCCGAAGCTGCATCGCTAGATTAATTAAGCCGGTTAAGCAATGTGAATTGGGGCATCGCCAAGCGGTAAGGCAGCGGGTTTTGGTCCCGCCATTCGGTGGTTCGAATCCATCTGCCCCAGCTCAAAATCCAACCGAGAGCACAAAGGCGCAAGCCCCTGGGATCCCGTGCAGACCGGAGGGTGCGGCTTTGGGCATCAGCAGGGCGCGTTGCTCTGGGGAACTGAGGAATCATGGGGTCGCCTTTGCCAACGGAGGCCCTGGCTTGGCAGGACTGGCCGCGGAGAGAATGGCAACAACCAGAAACCAAGGGTGAGGGATCCGGGGTGAGCTGTTCAGGTCGATCCTTGATGGTGGTGGGAACTTCTTCCCACGTGGGCAAAACCCTTTTGGTAACAGCCCTTTGTCGCATTCTCAAGAAAGCGGGAAAAAGGGTTGCCCCTTTCAAAGCTCAGAACATGTCCCTCAACGCCTATGTCACCCCAGACGGCAAGGAGATTGCCTACGCGCAGGCTCTGCAAGCTTGGGCTGCCGGGATCCCCCCTGCGGTGGAAATGAACCCGATTCTTCTGAAGCCCCAGGGCAACCTGACTTCCCAGATCGTCTTGAACGGAGTGGCGGTGGGCACCTACCGCGCCGGAGAGTATTACGAGCGCTGGTTTGCGCCGGCCTGGCAAGCGGTCAAAGAAGCCCTTGCTCGCCTGCAAAAGCAGTACGACTGGATCCTTTGCGAGGGGGCAGGCAGTCCGGCAGAGGTGAACCTCAAACATCGAGACTTGGCGAACATGCGGGTTGCCTTGCATTTGGGATCCCCCACTTGGCTGGTGGCGGACATCGACCGAGGTGGGGCGCTGGCCCATGTGGTGGGCACACTCCAACTGCTGGAACCCGAAGAACGGGCCCTGATCCGGGGCATTGTCATCAACAAGTTTCGCGGCTCGCGGGAACTGTTGCAGCCCGGCCTGGACTGGCTGGAAAACTACACCGGGATCCCAGTTGTCGGGGTCTTGCCTTGGGTGGACTGGGTTCTGCCCCAAGAGGATTCGATGGGAATTGAGGCTAGCCCCCAGCTCTGGGAAGATCGCCGCGACCGGGCCGGTGGCCAAGCCCTGAGGGAAGGGCGCCTGGAGATTGCTGTGGTGCGTTTGCCCCAGGTGGCCAATTTCTCGGATTTTGACCCCTTGTTGGCGGAGCCCACCGTCCATCTGCGCTGGGTTCACCCCGGCCAAAGTTTGGGATCCCCGGATGTGGTCATCCTGCCCGGCAGCAAAACCACCCTCAACGATCTGTTCGCGTTGCAAAAGACCGGCCTGGCCGATCAACTGCGCCAATACTCCGGCCATATCGTCGGCATTTGCGGCGGACTGCAAATGTTGGGAGAAACCATCGCCGATCCCGAAGGCTGGGAGGGGATCGCCGGCACCTACCCAGGGCTGGGCTTTCTCCCTTTGACCACCGTTTTACAACCCACCAAGGTCACCCAGCAGGTGCAGACCCAAAGCCGATGGCCTGCCCTGGCCCCCATTCAGGGGTACGAAATTCATCAGGGATCCACCCAGGCGGATCCCTCTGGCTGCCTGCCGCTGTTCGAGCAAGAGAACCTGGGCTGGCGGGATCCCACGGGTCGGATTTGGGGCAGCTATCTGCATGGCCTGTTTGACAACCACCTGTGGCGGCGACAATGGCTGAACTGGCTGCGCCGACAAAAAGGCTGGGATCCCTTGCCGGATCTGGAGGGCCACTATGCTCAGCAGCGGGAGCAATTGCTGGAGCGCCTGGCCGATCTGTGGCAGCCTCACCTGGACTTGGGCCTGTTGATGGAATAGCCCATCGGCGATGGGGGAGAGAAGTGGGGTGGGAGGCTATGTTGCGCCAGGTTACGCCAGCGCGACCGGAAATCCAGGATCCACTCAACCGGTTGCCTCGGCTACCTCTGCCTGACCCGAAGAAGTCCGCTCCGAAAGACTTATGCAACGCTGAACAAAACAGAACTTTGCCCAGCATCGCTGCTTTCTTCCTGCTTCAGCGACCCATGACTAGCGGCAGAGTTCACCCCCACCACCCCGCCAGAGGAGTCTCCACAGGCGTCACTTCCCCCAGAGCTTGGGGTAGTTCTGTACCACCGCAACAGGTTTAGAGCTGCATTCAAGTCGCGGTCTAGCTCCAGACCACAACACGGGCAGCAAAACACCCTTTCCTGCAGTGGCATCTTCTGTCGGTGCCCACACCCTGAACACAGTTGGCTGGACGGATAAAACCTATCCACCACCACCACCTGACAGCCGTAGAGCCGGGCCTTATACTCTAGCTGTCGCCGTTCGCGATAGCGGGACGGAGTCCTCAACTCGTAGAACCCACAGTCTGACAGCGCTCCTGCCAGCTTGCGGTTCTTGAGCAGGTTCTTTACCTGCAAGTCCTCAATCACCACCACCCGATACTTCTTGGCCAGGTAAGTCGTTAGTTTGTGCAGATTGTCTTGCCGAATGTCTACCACCCGCTTATGGGCCCTGCCTAACTGCACCACTGCCTTCTTACGGTTAGCGGATCCCTTCTGCTTGCGACTCAGCCGCCGTTGCAGTCTGGCCAGACGCTTCCTCGCCTTGCGGTAGGGTTTTGGATTCTCGAATACTTTCCCGTCGGAACAGGTGGCCAGGTGATGGATCCCTAAGTCCACTCCCACAACTTCCCCGGTTTTCTCTACCTGAGGCGCTGGAGCTTCATATTTGAAGGAGATATGCCAATGTCCAGCGCGAAGACTAATGACCACGTTCTTGGGTGTGGTCGCCGGAAGTAACTCTGCACAGCGCAGCCAACCGAAGATAGGCACCTTGATGCGGTCGCCAGAAATGCGGATGCTGCCTTCTAGGTAAAAGCTGTCTCGCACTCCCTTGCGTTTGAAGCGGGGGAACTTCCCCAACCCACCCCGCCAGCGCTTAAAGGCTTGCTCCAAGTTGCGTAATGCCTGCTGAGGAGCGCATTTGGAGACCTGGTAGTACCAGGGGTTTTCCTTCTTAACCTCGGCTACCAGGCGCTTGTGCAGGTCAATGGCGGTGGGGAGTTTCTGCCGGTTCTCCAGGGCTTGCCGACAGATGGCCAGGCCCCAGTTGTAGGCGTGACGGGCTACCCCAGCGTGCTGAGCGGCTAGGGTCTTCTGCCGGTTATTCAGCTCTAAGCGGGTGCGGAATCCAAGCAGCATTCAGATAGCCGCGGCCAACATGCTTAGTTTAATGGCTATTTCGGTTCCGCAAAGTAACCAATTGTTCAGCAGATCGGGGACTAGAGGCAGCCCCTGTAGCTTGTTCGCGAAAGCGTCACGCAGCGGTAAGGGCGCGATCCAACAATTCCATCGGGTGATAGATGGGGATCCTGGCCTTGCCTTGCAGGCGCAGGTGCTTTTGGATTTGCAAGCGGCAGCCGATGTTGGCGGAGACAATCCCCTGGGCGCCGGTGTTGAGGAGGTTGGCCACCTTTTGGGATCCCAGCTCGTCCGCCACCTCGGGTTGCAACAGGTTGTAGACGCCGGAGCTGCCACAGCAGAGGGCACCATCGACGGGATCCCGCAGCTCCAGCCCTGGGATTTGCCGCAGCAGGTGTCGGGGTTCCTGGCTGAGCCGCTGCCCATGCAGCATGTGACAGGCATCCTGGTAGACCAGCACCAGGGGTTCCGGCTGTAGCGGATGTAGAGGAGCCGTTAACCCCACCTGAGCGAGAAACTCCTGAATGTCCTTGACCTGGGCGGCAAATCGGGCTGCCTTCTCTTTGTAGTCGGGATCCCTGGCCAATAGGTGGCCATAGTCTTTCAGGGTATGCCCGCAGCCGGAAGCGTTGATCAGAATGGCATCCAACTCGTAATCGGCAAAGGCATCGATCATCTGGCGGGCCAGGGTTTCCGCCTGCTGCAGTTGCCCTTGATGGTGGGGCAAGGCCGCACAACAGCCCTGGACAGGCGGGATCACCACCTCACAGCCGTTGTGGGTCAAGACGCGAATGCTGGCCTCATTCACCTGCGGGGCAAACAGGCGCTGCACGCAGCCCAAAATGAGTCCCACCCGAAAACGGCGTTCTCCCACCGCCGGGATCCGCTCAGGGTAACGCTTGGGCAGCAGTTGCTCCACCTCCAGGGGGGGCATCAGGGATTCCATGGCCGCCAAACGCGGGGAGACCTTTTCCAGCCCTTTTCGGATCCAAGCGCCGATCCCCATTTTTTGGTACAGCCAGAGAGGCCACAGCAGCGGTTGCAGCCGCTCCGGGTAAGGAAACACCGAGAAGATGAACTGGCGGTAAAGCCGATCCCAAAGGCTACGTGGGTAGTTGCGTTCGATTTGCGGGCGGGTGGCGGCAATTAAGCGGTCATATTGCACCCCCGATGGACAGGCCGTAACACAGGCCAAACAGCCCAAACAACTGTCGAAGTGGGAAACCGTAGCCGCCGAGAGGGAGATTTGACCTTGGTTGAGAGCCTCCATCTGATAGATGCGCCCCCGCGGCGAGTCCGTCTCTTTGCCGATTACACGGTAGCTGGGGCAGGTGGTCAGGCAAAACCCGCAATGCACGCAGGCATCGATCAGCTTCGGATCCGGGGGATCCACGCCGTCAAAACTTGGCCCTTTGGATACGTTCATCGGCCTCTAGCTCTCAGCACAAAAGCCTGCTGTACAGACTCAATCTTGCCTTTTGGCTTGTTTTGGGGTTTTGGAGGTGCCCCCGTTTCCTGCATCTTAATCCGGGAACAAAGCGGCTGAGGCGTTCTATCCAGATCCAGACGCTCCTTTCGTCCGTACTACCCTGAAGAAGGGACTCCCCGGACGGATTCCCTCTCAATCGATCCCTCGTTAACCCTCTTCGAGTTGTCTGTGCTCTGCACAGCACGGAGTGCTATGAAAGTGCAACACCTCTTCACCTCAGCTCTTGTGGGCGCAGCCCTCTCCAGTTTGAGCCTGCCCACCGCCGCTCTGGCCCAAGCCAACCTGCGGGAACTCCCTCCAGACCTGGCAGAACAGCTAACCACAGAGCAAATTTTGCAAGCCTGCGCCAACAACCAAGCAGATACTTTGCCCAGCCCTTTCCCGGATGTGGTGCCAAGCGATTGGGCCTACAAGGCAGTGCTTACCCTCTACTACTGTGGAGCCTACCGAGGGGCCATTCCACCGGAGCAATTCCGGCGCTACTTGGAGCAACAACGGGGATCCCAAACTTAGGCGGGCCTGCACCTCAAGCCGGATACATCTCTTGGATCAGATGGGCATAGCGCTCGGCCACCGGGTTGCGCTTGATCTTCAGGGTCTGGGTCATAAGGCCGTTTTCCACGCTCAGCGGCTCCGGCAAGAAGCGAAAGTCGCTGACCTGCTCGTCGGGCCGGTAGCCAGGGCGTTCTTGGATGCGGCGGCGCACCTCCTGCAAAATCAAGGTGCGGGTCTGGGGCTGGGCCAGCAGCTCGGCATCCTCAGCCGGGATCCCTTGCTCGGCAGCCCAGGCTTTGAGGGCATCGAGGTTGGGGTAGATGAGGGCAGCCAATTTCTTTTGGTCTTGCCCGACGATCACGATCTGACGGATGTAAGGAGACTGCAGACAAGCATCTTCCAGCGGCTGGGGCTCGATGTTCTCCCCATTGAGTAGGACAATGACATCCTTGGCTCTGCCGGTGATCACCAGTTGCCCGTCGGGGGTGAGCCAGCCCAGATCCCCGGTTTCAAACCAGCCGTCGGAGCTGAGCACCTTGGCAGTGGCTTCCGGGTTGTTGTAGTAGCCCATCATCACCTGCGGGCCACGGGCCAGGATCAACCCTTTTTCTTGTGGCGGCAGCGGCTGTCGAGTTTCAGGATCCACAATGCGAAACTCCGTCCCCGGCAGAGGGGGGCCAGCCGTACCGCGCACATTGTTGTCTGGACGCCGCGCGCACAACACCGGCGAAGTTTCGGTGAGGCCGTAGCCATTCAAGATGGAAATGCCCACCACCTCGTAGAACAGATCCAAGTAGGCAGGCAGGGATCCACCGCCGCTGATGGCATGTTGAAAATTGGGGCCCAACGCCCGTCGTACCTTGCGGTAGATCAGCACATCGGCCAATCGGTGCAGGGGCCAGAGCAGCCAATGTTGCAGGCGAGCCTGCAGGCGCACCCAGGGGCTGACTCCGTAATGCAAAATCGACTGGTTGCGGGCTATCCGTCCAGAGAGCACATACCTCTCACTCACGGCCATCAGAGCGCGGATCAGCCGCTGCATCAGGGGGCTTTTCTCTTTGAATTGCCGTTGGATCCCTTCATAAACGGTTTCCCAAATCCGCGGCACTGCCACCAGAAAATGGGGGTGCTCCTGTTGGAAATCTTGTTTGATAAAGCGAGGGCTGGTATAGACCAGCATGCAGGCACGGCTGAGGAGAAAATACTCGCAAGCCCGCTCATAAGAGTGCCAAGTGGGCAGAATGGTCAACACCTTATTCCCCGGTTGTGGCTGTACGACCACGCCCAAGTTCTCCACCTGGTGCATCAGGTTGCCGTGGCTGAGCATCACCCCCTTGGGCCGACCGGAGGTGCCGGAGGTGTAGATGATGGTGGCCAGTTGGGATCGCTCCAGCTTTGGGGGTTGGTAGGTGTGTTCCCGACCCTTTTGCAGCCATTGGGAAAAGTTCAGCACCCCTGCTTCCTGCTCATCGGAAAGCAACAGCAGCCGTTCCAGGCCCAGCTCCTGCACATCCGGCCGGATCCGCCTCAGGGTCTTCAGATCCTGAGCAATCAGGGCCGTGCTACCGGAGTGGCGCAAGATGTAGCCCAGCTCACTGGGATCCGCCACAGCGCTGCGGGGCACATTCACAGCTCCCGTGAACATCGTGGCCAGATCGGCCATCAGCCAGCGGGGGGAGTTATCGGCAAAAATGGCCACCCGATCCCCCGGGCAAATGCCCAAAGCCTGCAGGCCAGCCGCCAGGGTTTGAATGCGGCGAAACAGCTCTCCATAAGACATCTCGAAAACTGGCTGCGCGTGGGGATCCCGTAGGGCAACCTGACCGGCAAACTCTTCCGCCAGCACTTGCCAAACGTTCAGCAGCGTCGTCTCAGGGGCAGTGGGAGTAGCAGAAGCGGCAGCAGTTGTCATAGATCTGTACCGTAAATTACGTTTACAGTCTATTAAACCCAGCCTCTCTCCCCAGGTGTCGCTAGGACAGTTCCCAGCCTGTCACCCCATTCACCATCTTCCCCTTGCGGGGAAAAGGTAGGGATCAACACTATAAAATCTTGCGCTGGCAGAACCAGGGTGGTGATTGCTCGCCCCGGCAGATTGCGCACAAAACTTTACAATTTTGATCAAACCGGATCCCATATCTCCCATGGGGATCCCGGCTGTAAGCTTTACCTGAGGCTCCAACGAAGTTCAAGAAAGCCCAGCAGAATCAAGGTAGGGGATCTTGGGGATCCCGTTTTTTCATCCTCCCATTCAGCAACAATCTCTTCATCAAGCGGTGAAGTCTTGCCGAAGGTGAGCCAGGATCGGGGTAGAGCTCTCCAGGCGCTTTTTCCCTCACCCCTGCCCCCCTTGCAACGCGAGAAATTGGGTTAACTCATCCTCTTCATGTCACGTGCAGCAAGCGTCTCCAGTCCTTCCTTCTCAGGGGGGAAGAGGGAGAGTGGAATCCATAGCCCCAAGCTCGACGGCCCAGCAGTTGCAGCGGAGAAAGATCTGAGCGGCTCATCATTTCTGGAGGTTGTGTATCGGTGATCAACCCATTCTCATCCTTCCGGTGGAGACATTCTTCTCGCTCTCCAGCTGGGATCCCAGAAGTTGAACCTCAGCCCCCAGACGCTTCCGATCCTTTTGCTTCCCAACGGGAGCAGATGGTCAAGAAACAGCTCATCAAACGAGGGATCCGAGATCCACGGGTACTGGAAGCCATGGGAAAAGTGCCGCGTCACCTTTTTGTCCCCTCTGATCTGCGGGATCGGGCCTACAGGGATTACCCTCTGCCCATCGGCTATGGCCAGACCATTTCTCAGCCCTATATTGTTGCTTTTATGACAGAAGCTGCTCGCCTCACGCCTGAATCGGTGGTGTTGGAAATCGGCACCGGCTCCGGCTATCAGGCGGCTGTTTTGGCAGAGCTGGCCCGGCAAGTGTATAGCCTGGAGCGTCTGTCCCCGTTGGCTGCTCAAGCTCAACAAACCCTCGCTGCCCTGGGCTATCGCAATGTGGAAGTGCGTCAGGGGGATGGCTACCAAGGTTGGCCAGAGCATGCTCCCTACGATGCCATTCTGGTGACGGCAGCGCCCCCAACTGTGCCCATGGTGCTGCTGGATCAACTGGCGGTGGGGGGCACCTTGGTGGTGCCGGTGGGAGAAAGCCCTTCGGGCTCCGGTGCCCAGGGATCCCAGTCCTTGCTGATCCTCTGCAAAACAGCCCAAGGATGGGTTCAAAAAGGGGCTTTTCCGGTGCAGTTTGTGCCCATGGTCTAGGGTTTTGCCCCCTCTACTCCTGCCAAAAGGTGGGCGCGAATTTGCAAAGCCAATTGGGGACGGTCGGTAATCAACCCTTGAACAACGGGATTTTGTCCTACTGAGCCGGCAAATGGCTGCAAGCACAACTTCATCACTTCAGGATCGTTCACCGTCCAGACGTACAGAGGGATCCCGGCCTGTTCAGCTTCAGCCAAGAACTGCAAGTTCACCCAACTGTAGTGGGGGGCCAGAAAATCCGCTCCCAACTCCCGGCAACGGGTAAGTAAAGATCCCTTGGCTTGCTCCTCAGCCTTTGCCTCGATCAACAGGCCAACCTTGGGTTGCGGGGACAAAAGCGTTTTAACCCGCTGCACCACCTGAGGCAAAAAAGAGGTGATCACAAATTCTTCGGGGGTCAAAATATCGCTAACGAGGGCAAGGACTTGTTCCTCATAGCCTGCTTCTTTGAGTTCGATATCGAGGGTGATCTTGCCCTTGATATGTGACAGGGTCTCTTCAAGAGTGGGAATCGTGGGTTTGCGGGCCCGAATCTCGGCCCAAGTTAATGCGGCCAAAGGCTGTCCATCCAAATCGGCATCGTGAACAACCAGTGGGATCCCATCTCGGCTACAGCGCACATCCAGCTCAATTTGCTCGGCCCCCACCTCAATAGCGGCAGCAAAAGCGGCCAACGTGTTTTCCTCGGCGTGGGTGTGCTCCCCACGGTGGGCGACAATCTGGGTGTAGGGGAGCATGTCAGCACCTCTGAAGCGGGGTTGAGTGCCAGGTTGCGCAGCTCTATTATGATTGGCTCTCGGTGGTTCAGAAAGGGATCCCAGCAGGCGACACTCCCCCAGCGGAAGCGATAAGCTAGGAGAGTCAATTAGGTCTCTGAAGCTATGGACGCCGCCGAAATTGCCGCCTTGAAAGAGCGCATCAAGCTAATCCGCGAACGCCGGCCAGCGGTAGCCAAGCTGTTGGAAAAGCCAGACTTGGGCAGCTTGCGCGTGGATGTCAACCAAGCGCTGGAGGAGATCGACGAGTTGCTCTACGAGTTCGAGCAGACTTTTGGCCCGGAAAGCTAGAGGGCTAGTTCCTGATAAGCTGCTGCAACTGGGCCAGAACCTCAGCGCTGTGGCGGCTGGGGTTTACAATTGGGTCGATTTCTCGCAAAATCCCCTCGGGGTCGATCAAGAACGTATTGCGCAGGGCAACATCGCCCATCCAGGATCCGTAGGCTCGACTGACCGTGCCGTCGGGATCCGACAGCAAAGGAAACTGTAGCCCCTCTGCCGAGCAAAAGCGCCTGTGAGAGTCCACCGAGTCAGCGCTCACGCCCACAACCTGTGCCCCCATGGCCCGGAACTTGGGCAAATCTTGCTGAAAGCGGCGGGCCTCAATCGTACAGCCGGAAGTGAAGTCGCGGGGGTAAAAATACAACACCACCCACTCCCCCCGAAAATCCGCCAGCCGCCGTATTTGCCCGGCTTGATCTGGCAATGCGAACTCCGGTGCCGGAGAACCTATTGGCGGGAGAGGAGTAGTTCCCCACTGAGCCCAGGCAGGCTGAGTCATCCCAAAGCCCACAAGCAGGCCCACAACCAATCCCATGAAAACCCTGCCCAATTCCCTCACTGCCCCTCCGAGACCTCTCTAGAACCCATCTCTAGTTTACATAACTTTATATGAGTCCAGGAACTCGCCTCACTGCGCAGAAGCAAGCCAGCGGGGTGGGAAGCATCTCCACCCTGCCAGCTCAATGTTGCCGCTTTGCCAATTCCTTTGCCAATTCAAGGTAACCACTTGCAGAGCAAAAGCTGCGGAGGGATCCCCAACCATCGCCAGAGTTGAGAGGTGCGTTCGATGGGGGTATAGCGCAGTTGAGCGTACAGTTGCCGCGCGGGGAGATTGTCTTCCAATACGTGCAGATGCAAACAGCGGTAGCCCCACCCTTTCGCCACCCCTTCAGCACTGAGCAAAAGCAGACGAGCAATTCCTCGCCGCCGCCAGCCGGGCAGCACCGCCAAGTTGGAGAGGTAGGGATACTTCCCGTGGGCTGTGACCCGCAAAGAGATCTCGGCAGTGCCCACCACTTCGGATCCCACCGCAGCTGCCAGACAGCAGTAGTAGGGATCCCTTGCGGCCAGCCTGAGGCGCAACTCTTCGCGAATGCCCAGCTTGCGAATTGGGTAGATCCAGCGTTGCAGACCTGAGGGGGGATGAAAAACCTGGGCTAGAACTTCGGCCAAGGGATCCAGATCATTCGATGTAGCTGGGTAAACTACGGGGGAAGGCAACACAGGTTGAGATAGGGCAACCGCAAGCATTCTCCTTATTTTCCCAAACAACTTGCAAACAACAAAACAATAAGTGGTGACCCCCACGGGGAGCCACCACTGAACCGGTAGAACTTGGCCACAGGGAGGAAAACCACCCCTGCCGACGCGGACTAACCGCATCCAAGACTTAACTAAGACTTATTCAGTTGTCTTAACTTGTTTCCAATTTCTAGGCCAGCGCCAGTGGCCGCTCCGACACCAGAATCCGACTCTGAGGTTTACGATGAGATCTCCAGATCGCTAAAACGGCAGGCTGAGCCGTTGATGCGATAGATATCATCCGTGATGGGCTGGTAACCCACTTCCACCAGATCGGACTTGGCAGGAGCGAATATGCGGACAACTGCTCTAGCAATCTTTGAGAGAAAGGTAAACATAGCAACCTCCTGAAAGTGAGAGTGAAACTATGAACTGAGAGAACCTCGAATTGCTAAAGCCCGCAGTCCTTGTCCCACTGAGCGCTGGTTCCGACTCGCAGAGCTTGCAGGTTGAGAGCACCTGAACCTGATCACCGATTTTCCCACCCTGACTCGCTCATGAATGGAGACTCAAAATAGCCGGCTGAGCTTGTTGATCTGGCAAAACCACTTTTATTTGAGGATTATTTGAGGAACACCTAGAGCGCTCTCTCACTTTCCCAGTGGCTTGTGCAGCAAGCCCAACTGCTATCTGCCTAACTCCCTTGTTCTGCTTTGAGGAAAACCTGTCGTAGGTACCAGGTGCTCTGCTGAGCGAGACAACCACTTCTCAGGAGAGTCTGCCGAAGCAACGGATCGGAAGCTTGGATCAAAGCGTTGACCGACAGAGAATTTTGGACTTGAATTTTGGATTTGATTCAATCGAGAAGCGGTGCCTCGCATTTGAGATGGGGATGAGATGTTATCCTCCTCGCCTGAATCACTACATTCATAATCTAACCTATAGCCGATCTCTCCACCAAGGGCGGCAACCATTCTTAACAGGCTGGATCATTCCTTTAACTTGGTCTTTTCATCTCTTTTTGGTTCAGGTCAATGAGGGATCCCAGCATTCTGGATTCGGATTCCTCAGCCTCTTTCCGTCACAGGACACCTGATTTTTTGGGGAAACAAGCTGGCTCGGCGCGAGCCTTGAGCTAAACAGAAATAAACGCAAAAAAACAACGACCAACCCCTGCTTCGGGCTGAATCGCCGGAAGGAACTCATTCCCTATCCTAGAAAACTCATTCCAGCTGTAGCTCGTTTTCCAGGTTAAGAGAATCTTGATTTCGGGGCCGAGAACGCAGGATCAAGAGGGAAAAGTAGGGGGGCCGGTAGTCGGCCAGTCCTTCCAGGGTGGGGAAGAGGGTTTGCTGGGGCCAGCCGGCCCAGACCACCAAGCTGGCTTGTTGCAGCCAACCTCTTTCGGCCAGCCACTGCCAAACCTGAGGGTAGACAGAGGCCACTTTCATGAGGACGACTACCTCAGCCCAGGCACAAGCCTGCTCCAGTTCCGAGAGGGCAAACAGAGCCGGTAAAATCGCCAATTTCTCGGAGCCGAGCACCAAGGGGGATCCCAGGGCAGCAGCAGCGGCTAAGGGAGAGCACACCCCCGGTATGGCCTGGATGGGCAAGTTGGCGATCCGCTCCCGCAAAGCTTGGGCCACGTAGGCGAAGGTGCTGTAGAGGCCCACGTCTCCCTCACAGATGAAGGCGACATCTTCTCCCCTTTCTAGGAGTGGGGCTAGTTGCTGGGCAGCCACTCGCCAGGCAGCTTGCAGGACTTCCGGCTGGGTGACAAAGGGCAGGCGAAGCGGCAAGAGGGTTTGTTCCGGTCGCAGCCAAGGGCGCACAATCTGATAGGCCAGGCCCGGCTGGCCGGCGGCATTTTGGGGACAGGCCACCCAGTTGACCGTGCTGAGGATGCGGGCTGCTTTGACCGTGATCCAGTCGGGATCCCCTGCTCCAGCACTGATCCCCCAAAAGGTTCCCAGACCCATACTTATTACGTATCAGGCGGTCTCTGTACTGCCCGTACTTCCTTCCTTCAGGCGATCCAAGGCTTCCTGCAAGGAGTTGCGCAAAGACAGGAACTTCTCCAGGCGCACCAGCTTCACCGTTTGGGTGATGCGGGGATTGCTCACCACCTGAAAGATACCTGCGCGGCTCTGCACCAGCTTGGCCAATTGCACCAGGGCGCCGACGCCAGAGCTGTCGATGAAGTCGATCCCTGTCAAATCCAGGATCAGGTTAGGGGATCCCTCTTCCAGGTATTTGGTGACCACCTTAACAAAGACCGGCTCGGAAAAGGCATCCAGAAGGCCAGTCAGGTGAAAGACCTGGCAGTTTTCCAGCGCCTCGCGGCTGCCGCGCAAGCTGACCGTCAGAGATAGGGGTTCCGGAATGGCTCTTCTCCTTTCAACCATCTCGACAGAAGGGAACACCTGAGAGAGGCCCCAGGGTGGGTTCAATCTCGGGTGTGGAGATAGCTTAGCATCCCCGTTCTCTTCGCGAGACGGTATTTTTCCGCGGGGTCTTCGGGGGAATTACGCCTGGGAGCAGGGATCTCTTCTTTCTGTTCCCTCGTGGCAAGCCAGGAGTCCTTGGGTAGGATGGGGGCAACTGTGCCGGCAAGGTCGGCCCGCAGTGCACGAATGGCTTTTGGGAGCCTGTCAGGTTTTTAAGGGGTAGGCGGTTGGGAGAGGATCACCAAGATCCAAAGATGCAGCAGCAACGATTCAACCTTTCCCCCATCACTCTAGCTGGGGTGGGTTTGGGCTTGACGGCTGCCGCCTTTGGTGCCGCCTGGGGAACAGGGATCTACCTTCAAGATCACGTGCTGCCGCAGGTGGAAGCAACCCTCTCGCAAGCGATGCGCCGGCGCGTGGAATTGGGGGAGGTGAGGTTTCTGGCCCCCTGGCAGGTGAGCTTGGGAGAAAGCCGCGTTGAACATCTGGCCAGTATCGGCTCCATCGACCTCAGCCCTGATTTCTGGACTTGGCTGCAGACGGGTCAGTGGGTGCTGAATGTTACCCTAAACCAGCCGCAACTGCTGCTGATGGAAACGCTGGATCGCGGCTGGGCGGATGTGCAGTTTCAACTGCCCGAAGGGGAGGGATCCCTGACCTTGCATGGGCTGAACATCCGTTTGCGCCAGGGATCCCTGACGGCCATCCCTTTGGTGGGGGAGCGACGCCAGTTTGATCGGCTGCAGGGCCAGGTGCAGGTGTGGCTGACTCACAATGCCCCGCCAGGAGAGGAGGATCTTTTCGGGGGGCGGGCCAGTTTCCAGGCGATGGCACGGTTGCTCCCTCGGGAGGGGGAGGGGGGGTACCCCCTGCAGCTCAGGGGGGTGGCGGATTTTGCCCAGGCTTCCGGTTCGGTGACGCTTTCTGCGGCTCGTCTGCCTTTGGATCTCTTGCCCAGTGTGGTGCCGGCGGCCCCTTTTGCGGAGGTGCAGGGGGAAACTGGCTTGGATCTCCAGGTGCTCTGGCGGCGGGATCAACCGCTGGAGTTGACGGGGCAGGCCCAGGTTCAACAGGCTCGGCTGGATCTGGAGAGGTTGCCCCATCCTTTTGAAGAGGTGAAGGGCTCCGTTCGCTTTACCTTGCAGGGGTTGGAGCTGGAGGGGGTGAGCGGTCGCTTTGGTCAGCTTTCCTTTGCCGAGCTAAAAGGCCCGGTGGTCTGGGAGCAAGGACAGGGGTTTGGTTTGCAGGCGGAAGTAGCGCCGGCCCGCCTGCAGCAGATCCAAGAGACGTTTGCCTTTGGCCTGCCGGTGGCGGTGGAGGGGGTGGTAGGGGGATCCGTAGCGGTCACCGGCCCCTTGGATCGGCCACAGATTCGGGGACAGTTGCGGGGGCTTTCGCCGGGGCGGGTGGATCGCCTGCCGGTGTCGGAGTATGCCTTTGGCTTCCACTTTGCGGATCAAACCTTGGCCTTGGAAGCAATTGACCTCAAGACTGCAGGGGGTCGCATCCAAGGCTCCGGCCAGCTGCAATGGGCTGCCGGCTTGGCAGGCCAGTTCGATCTTCAAGTCAGCGGAGCCGACGTGGAGCAGGTGCTGGCCCTTTACGGCCTCAACCTGCCCCGCCGGGGCGCTCTTCCTTGGGTGGGGCCGGTTTCCGCTCAAGTGCAGGTGGCGCTGACGGGATCCCAACCGCGGGCGGAGGCCAGCTGGGAAAGTCTTGGGGGAGAGATTGCCGGAAGAGGGCAGCTGCAGGTTTTGCCGGAGGGTCGGGACTGGGTGGTGCAGGTGCCGCAGGCGGTGCTGGACGTGGGCGGAGGCCGGGTGGCGGTGGCGGGGCGGTGGGCGGGGGGACAGCTCCAGACGCAGTTGGCTCCTCAGGAGGTGCCGCTGGCCTTTTTCAACCCCCAATGGCCGGGATCCCTCTCTGGCGAGCTGACGGCGCAGCTGGACAGGGCGGCGGCAGCAGAAGTGGGCTTCCTGGGGGCGTTGCGGGCGCAAGGGTCGCTGGCTTTGTTGCAGCCTTTGGGAGCGAGGGGACGGCAGTGGGTTGAGGGCATCCGCGGCCAGGTGACTTGGGAGGGATCCGGACTGCATATCCAGGAGGCGGAGGTGTTGGCAGGTGGCACTCGCCTGGCCAGGGTCGAAGGGCAGATCCCCTTGGATCCCCAGACGCTGCAGGTGGGATCCCTGGATTTGGCCTTGGCTGTGGATGGGGTTTCCTTGGCAGAAGTGCCCGGCCTGCCGCCGCTGGTGAAAGGAGTGCTGCAGGGATCCGGCCAGATCCGCGGACCTCTGGACACCTTGCAGGTGACTGGCAAGGCGCAGTTGCGGGGCTTGCAGGTGGGAGATGTGGCCTTTGAAGACTTGGCCGGGCCCTTTCAGGGGTCTGTTCAGGGGACGGAAGTGGATCTGCGGGGGAAGCGGGATCGACTGGCGCTGCAGTTGGATCCCCAGTTTCAGCCTTTGCAGTTTCAGGTGCAGCGGGGCGAGGCGGAAATTCGCGGCCAACGCCGGCAAGAGGAGCTCCAGGTGGCAGTGAACCAGTTGCCTCTGGCTTTGCTGGGGGGGGTGGCTGCCGGGCCGTGGGCCAGTCTGCAGGGAACCCTCGAGGGGGAGGTGGCAGTTGACCTGGCAAGCGGCGCCGCCCAAGGACGGGCTGCGGTGGCGGATCTGCAGTTGGGAGGGATCGAAGTACGGGGCTTTTCGGTGGATTTCGACTACCACGCTGGTAATGGTTCTCCTCGCCTAGAGATCGCCCAAGCTCAACTGGATTTGTTTGAGAGCACCTACACCGCTAGCGGCACCCTGGAGCTGCCGGCGGATCCCCTCCAGGGCGGTTTGGAGTCTACTCCAGAGGTTTCCGTTCCTCAAATTAACCTAGAGATCAGCACCCGCCAGGGCCGCCTGGAAGACATCGTCTCTGCCTTTAAGTGGCGGCAGTGGCAAGACATCACCACTCGCGGCTTCCGGCGGCCCCCCTTGGGCCCTGCCTCGGCGTTAAAGACCGACCCGGTTGGTTTGCCCAACCATCCTCTCCTGGAGCAGCTGGAGTACTATGCCCAGATCCTGGCCGCCCACCTGGAGACTCTGGCCAGCCGCATGGATCCGCTGTTCGCATCAGCGGTGCGGAGCACTTTCCCGCCGCCCACAAGTCTGCGAGGGGAATTCCAAGCCAGCGTTAGCCTGGTCGGCAGCCTCAACCGGCCTAGCGTCAGCTTTTACCTTGAGGGCCAGAATTGGCAGGCAGAGGAGTTTGGCATCGAAAGCCTTACTGCCAGGGGCAGCCTGGCTGGAGATGCAGTGGTGTTGGAGCCGCTGCGGTTGCGCAGTGGCGAACGTCAAGCCCTTTTTGTGGGCAAGCTGGGCCTAGAGGAACAGTCGGGATCCTTGCAAATCCAAGGATTGCCTCTGGCTTTGCTGGACCGCTTCCTGCCAGAGGAGCTGGAGCTGCAGGGGGATCTCAACCTGGACGTGGAGCTGGCCGGCAACCTGCGGGATCCCCATGCCCGCGGATCCCTGACAGTGGTCAACGCCCAGATCAACCAAGTGCCCCTGCGGGAGGTGGGAGGACAATTTGACTACCAACAAGGACAACTGCGCTTGAAGAGCACTCTTCTCGCCAACGGCGACGAGCCAATCCGCATTGCCGGCTTGGTGCCCTACACCTTGCCCTTCGCCGATCGCGACAGCGGGACGGAGTCCTTAGTTCAAGCCAAAGAGGATCAGATCGACCTGAGCTTACAGGCTGAGAACGGCGGCCTGCGCTTGATCAATCTCCTCACCGACCAAGTGCGCTGGGAAGGCGGCCAAAGCCAACTGGAGCTGGCCATCCGCGGCACCTTGCGAGAGCCCAGCCTGCAGGGGAACTTGAGCGTCAACTCGGGGATCCTCAAGCTGGCAGCCCTGCCGGAGCCCATTACCGACCTCACAGGCCAGATCGCCTTTAACCTCAATCAGCTGCAAGTCCAGGAGCTGCGGGGACAGTTGGGGGGTGGATCCCTTTTGGCTGAAGGCTTTTTGCCCGTCAACTCTCGCGGTGCCCTGCAGATGGACGAAACCTCGCCACCCTTAACTCTGCAACTCCAAGGGATCCAGCTCAACCTGCCCAGCCTCTACACTGGCCATCTGGACGGCGAGGTGGCTGTCAGAGGGCTGCTTCTGCAACCTTTGCTCGAGGGGCGGCTGGAGGTTTCTCAAGGGATCGTGGATGTCAGCCCCCGCCGGGCAGAACCTGAGGCCGCAACAGCTGCCGCCGGCTCGACTTCGCCGGATCCCTTCTGGCAGCCGCGGCTCAACGGACTGGAGCTGGTCTTGGGGCCAGGGATCCGCGTGCAGCGTCCCAATCTGTTTGAATTCAATGCTGCCGGCACCTTGCGCCTGTTTGGCACTCCCCAGGATCTGCGCCCAGCGGGCACCATTGCCCTAGAGCGAGGCCGCATCAACCTGCCCCTTGCCAACTTTCGCCTGGATCGCTCCCGCTCCAATACCGCCACTTTTGACCTAGACAACCCCTTCGATCCCTTCCTGAACCTGCGCTTGATGACCCAGGCCATCGAGGTCTATCGCTTTCCCCAAGAGCTCTCCCCCTTCGACACCAACCGCAACCTGCCGGGATCCCAGCAGAGCATCGAGATTTTCGCCACGGTCAACGGGCGGGCCAGCCAGCTGGCTGAGGCGGATCCCCGCAACGGGGTTCTGGCCCTTTCCAGCAGCCCCAGCCGCTCCCCCGAAGAGATCGTCGCCCTCCTGGGAGGCACAGCTCTGGCCCGCCTCAACCCCGAAGCGGGAGTGGCCGGCCTGGCCGGAACTGCCTTGCTCAACGATGTGCTGGACACGCTGCGGGACACCCTGGGCCTAGACGAGGTGCGCATTAGCCCCGTCCCCCAGGTCGATACCCGCGCTGCCAACCGCTCCTCGATAGGGCTAGCGCTGGAGGTGGCCCGAGATCTGGGGCCAGCCACTTCCATCTCGCTGCAGCGCAACCTAACGGATCCCTTTCAGCCCACCCGCTACAGCGCCCGCTACCGCCTCAACGAGCAAACCCTCACCCGCGCCAGCACCGACCTCGAGGGCAACAATGTCATTTCCATCGAGTTTGAGACCCGCTTCTAATGGGATCCGCTCCGGAGTTTGGCAGCAGGCTTTGGATGGCCAGGGATCCCTTGAAAAAAGATTTAGTGGAAAAAGCTGCCTTACAGGTAACGGCTAATGTCTTCTCCTCGCTCCGCCAAAAACGACAAGGCCCGGAAGCGCAGCCCTGCCACCTGGTCGTAGAGGGGGTTGAGCTTACACATGGGCGGAATATGCATCACCTTGTGGCCAAACAACACCACATCTCGCTCGAAGGGACAGCGGGCCGGGATCCACCGGCAAAGGAAGTGGGCCAAGCGTGGATCGCGGATGCTAAAGTTATCCATAGCCGATTGAATGGGACGCAACGGAGCCTGCAACCAGTCGCGCAGGCGACCCGTGGACTTGAAAAGCACAGAAGTCATGGAACCAGGCAGCTCCTGAGGAGCTTTGCGAGCACGTTGCCAAGAAATCGTTGTGGAACCCATAAGCTTTCACCTCAACCTTTGAAGAAGCAGCAGCCTTTGGTCGGTTACGGCGCGCAAAATTACTAGCCATCGACAATTCTCTGTGTCGAGCTTGTATTCAGGGAAACATTAGCCATCTCTCTTCCCTCTGTTAGTCTGCCTTCTCCAACGGAAAGCTTGCTTCTGTAAACAAGAATCTCTGCTCAACGTTGTAGAGCTACATGTTTTGTCTCCAAAAGTTAACATGTAACGAAAAATACAAAAACTCCTCTGCTCTTGTCCACCAGCCGATTCCCTGTCAGGATCCCTGAGGTTCCTCAGCTTGGGCTCTGGAGCCAGATGGGTATCCATCGCCCCTATTTCTAGGATGGAACAAGCCCTTTGGGCAGAGTAGAGGGATCCCCGTAATCACACTTGCCTTGGCAGGGTTGTTTTTCTTTTGATCGAGTTTGGCTTGGGAGCGTCTCGGTTGGGAGTTACGGAGGATAACAGCCAAGGGATGCCGGCTGCTGAGCGTTCTACAATGCCAGGAGAGATTCCCAGCGGGTGCACATCCGGCGGTGGGTTGGGATCCTTGATTTTGTCTCTGGCTTTCTTGAGAGGCTGCCCATGAAATTGGCCTATTGGATGTACGCTGGCCCTGCCCATATCGGCACGCTGCGGGTGGCCAGCTCCTTCAAAAACGTTCACAGCATCATGCACGCTCCTCTGGGAGACGACTATTTCAACGTGATGCGTTCCATGTTGGAGCGAGAGCGGGATTTTACTCCGGTAACCACCAGCGTCGTTGACCGGCAGGTGTTGGCGCGGGGATCCGACGAAAAGGTGATTCGCAACATCGTCCGCAAAGACGGGGAGGAGCACCCGGATTTGATCGTGGTCACCCCCACCTGCACTTCCAGCATTTTGCAGGAAGATCTGCATCACTTTGTCCGGCAGGCCCAGTTGGCCAGTCGCTGCGACGTAATGCTGGCAGATGTCAACCACTACCGGGTTAACGAATTGCAGGCAGCAGATCGCACCCTGCACCAGATTGTGGAGTTCTACATCACCAAAGCTCGCAAACAGGGGGAGCTGAACGACTCGCCCCAAAAGACGGAGCGTCCTTCCTGTAACATCCTTGGCATTTCCAGCCTGGGGTTTCACAATGCCCACGATCTGCGGGAGCTGAAGGCGCTGCTGCGAGATCTGGGGATCCAGCTCAACCTGGTGATCCCGCAAGGGGCCAGTGTCCACGATCTCAAACACCTGGGGCGGGCCTGGTTTAATGTGGTGCCCTATCGGGAGCTGGGGCTGATGACAGCTCGCTACTTGCAGGAGGAGTTTGGCACGCCTTCCATCGAGATCACCCCGATGGGGGTGGTGGAAACGGCCCGCTTCATCCGCCAGATCCAGAAGATCCTGAATGAGCAAGGGATCCCTGTCGATTATGAAGCCTACATCCAGGAGCAAACCCTGCACATTTCCCAAGCGGCCTGGTTTTCCCGCTCCATCGACTGCCAAAACCTAACCGGCAAAAAAGCGGTGGTCTTCGGGGATTCCACCCACGCGGCGGCCATCACCAAAATCCTGGCCCGCGAGATGGGGATCCACGTGGTGTGGGCGGGCAGCTATTGCACCTACGATGGGGAGTGGTTCCAGGCAGAGGTGGGAGGGTATTGCGATCAGATCTTGATGACGGAGGATCACACCCGCGTGGCGGATGCGATTGCCCAGGCGGAACCTGCTGCGATTTTCGGCACCCAGATGGAGCGGCATGTGGGCAAACGGCTGCGGATCCCTTGTGGGGTCATCTCGGCCCCCATCCACGTGCAGGATTTCCCTATCGGCTACCGGCCCTTTTTGGGCTACGAGGGCGCCAACCAAATTGTGGACTTGATCTACAACTCCTTTACCCTGGGCATGGAAGATCACCTGTTGGAGATCTTCGGTGGCCACGACACCAAGGAGGTGATTCACAAGAGCCTGAGCGCCGATTCCGACCTCATCTGGACGCGGGAAGCCCAGGCGGAGCTGAACAAGGTGCCCGGCTTTGTGCGCGGCAAGGTTAAACGCAACACCGAAAAATTTGCCCGCGAACGAGGCTTGACCGAGATCAGTGTGGAGGTCATGTACGCCGCCAAAGAAGCTTTTGGAGCTTGAAGGGATCCCGTTGACAACCTTTACCCTGGGTGGGATCTTCCATCTGACGTTTGCCTATGCGTCTCCTGGTTACCGGCGGGGCGGGCTACATCGGCAGCCACACCTGCAAAGCTCTGGCGGCCTCTGGTCATCTGCCCATCACTTACGACAACTTGGTTTACGGGCACCCCTGGGCAGTTCGCTGGGGGCCGTTGGAGATTGGGGATCTCGCCGACCGCCAGCGGCTTGATCAAGTCATCCAGCACTATCGCCCGGAAGGGGTGATTCACTTTGCTGCCTATGCCTATGTGGGCGAGTCGGTGAAGGATCCCGGCAAATACTACCGCAACAATGTGGCCGGATCCCTGAGTTTGTTGGAGGCCATGCGGGATCACGGGATCCCTTACATAGTGTTCTCCAGCACCTGTGCCACTTACGGGGTGCCAGAGCGGATTCCCATTCCCGAAAGTCATCCGCAACGTCCCATCAACCCCTACGGCCAGAGCAAGCTGATGGTGGAGCAGATCTTGCAAGATTTCCAGGTTGCCCACGGGATCCGATCCATTAGCCTGCGCTACTTCAATGCCGCCGGAGCCGATCCCGATGGTGAAATTGGGGAGGCCCACGACCCGGAAACCCACCTGATCCCCTTGGTGTTGGAGGCCGCCGGCGGCCAACGTCCTCACATCACGGTTTTTGGAGAGGACTACGATACCCCCGATGGCACCTGTATCCGAGACTACATCCATGTCACCGACCTGGCGCAAGCCCACGTGTTGGCAATAGAAGCGCTGGCCTCTGGCCGGCCCATACAACCAGCCTACAACCTGGGCAATGGCCAAGGCTTTTCCGTCAAAGAGGTCATTGCCACCGCAGCAGCCGTGACCGGAAAGCGGATCCCGGTGCAAATGGGAGCGCGCCGCCCTGGGGATCCCCCGCGCTTGGTGGGCGATGCCGGTGCCATCTTTCGGGATCTCAACTGGAAACCTCTCTACACCGACCTGGCCGAGATCATTCAAACTGCCTGGCGCTGGCACCAGAAGCGGCCCTATTTCGGCAAATCTAGGCCCCCGTTGAGCTAGGAGCGTCCAACTTGGCGGGCGATAGGATAGGGAGGAACCGCTTGGTTAACCACTGCCCCGCATGGACGATAAGACCACACCCGATACCCTCGCGGTTGTCATGACCACAGTGGGATCCGAAACCGAGGCCCATCGCTTGGCCCATACCCTGGTGGCCGAACGTTATGTGGCCTGTGCCCAGGTCTTGCCCGGGATCACGTCCTACTATCGCTGGCAGGGATCCCTGCAGACCGATGCCGAGTTCCTCATCCTGCTCAAATTGCCCGCAACTGCCTACCCCCGCCTGGAACAACGGCTGCGAGAGCTGCACCCCTACGCTGAGCCCGAGATCCTGGCCCTGACGGCCAACTTGGTGAGCACAACCTATTTGGCGTGGGCCCGCGACCAGGTAGGCTAGGGAATAGTGCACAGTTGGCCATGATCGCCCTCTACCCCGGCAGCTTCGACCCGATTACCCTTGGGCATCTCGATGTTATCGAGCGAGCCAGTCGTCTCTTTTCTAAGGTGATTGTCGCCGTCTTGAAAAACCCCAACAAAACCCCTCTGTTCAGCCCCGAGCAGCGGCAGGCCCAGATTAGCCTGTCCACAGCCCATCTCAAAAATGTTGAAGTTGATACGTTTTCAGGTCTGACGGTGGCCTATGCCCGCCAACGGGGGGCAAAGGTGATCGTGCGCGGCTTGCGAGTTTTGTCGGACTTCGATGTGGAGCTGCAAATGGCCCACACCAACAAGCTGCTGGCTCCCGAACTGGAAACCTTGTTCCTTGCCACCGCCAGCGAGCACAGTTTTGTCAGCAGCAGCCTGGTGAAGGAGGTCGCCAAGTTGGGCGGCCCCATCGATCATCTGGTGCCCGCTCCGGTGATTCGAGATTTGCGGGAGCGCTTTCCCTTGGCCTGAGGGCTCAGGGATCCCCTCTCCTTCCCCAATCAAAATTCAAAGGGCTGCATCCCTGCCGTCACCGGATCAAACCCCACCGGGAAGCAGGTGCTGTGATTGTAGAGGGATCCCCTCAAATTGGCCCCTTCCAAGCAGGCTCCCTCAAGGTCGGCATAGCGCAGGTCGGCACAGCGCAGATCAGCCTTCGCCAGATTGCTGCCCCGCAGGTTGGCGTAGCGCAGGTTAGCCCCATGCAAATCGGATCCCTCGAGATTGGCCCCTCGCAGATCGACCCCCCTCAAAAAGGCATACTCCAAGCAGGACTGGGGAAAATGGCGCTCTCCCCGCTGGTAGCGGCTGAGCAACTCTGAGGCCCCTTGTAGAGCACACTGGGCAATGGTTTGAGTCATGGTACTGCTCCCAAATCAGACTGGATGCCTTATCTCTATCCTCATCCCTATCATCGGGTTGGCCGGGTTTTGATCATCCCTGCTTAACAAATGATTTCAGTTTTTGAGTGGATTGTTGCCCCCAAGTTTTTTTGGAAAGATCTATCCTCAGAGATATAGAAGTCTTTCCTAATCGGCAGCTTGTGCGGCAATGTTTCTTAATTCTTTTTGTGAAGAATACTTAACGGCTGGGCTTGATCGCCAACCCCAAACCCCACCGGGAACGCAAGCTGACCTGATCTTGCTGGGCTGTATGGATCCCTCAATTTCTTCTTTTTCAGCACTCCCCCAACCAGAAGGTGTTTCTCCAGATCTGATTGAACCAAGATAATTGGGATAATGATCGACTGGATCACATCCGTAGTTTGCGATTGAGTAGGAATTCTCTGCAAGCGATATAGACCCTTATCTCTGTTCAGGATGTTCACCTTTCTTTAACTAGAGCTCTATGCCCAAACGTAAGCGAATCGGGATCCTCACCAGTGGCGGCGATTGTGGCGGCCTCAACGCCGTGATTCGAGCGGTGGTGCGGCGGGCCCGCGACTACGATATGGAAGTTTATGGCATCAAAGATGCGACGGCAGGGCTCATGGCTCGACCGGTGGAGGCGGAGCTGCTGGATGTGAAGCGGGTTTCCGGCATTTTGCGCTACGGCGGCACCATCTTGGGCACCGTGAACAAAGGCAACCCCTTCGCCTACCCTATGCCCGATGGCAGCTTGGTGGATCGCTCGGCAGAGGTGATCACCGGCTACCACCGGCTTGGGTTGGATGCGCTGATCGGGGTGGGGGGTGATGGCAGCTTGGCCATTCTCCGGCAACTGGCCCTGCAGGGGGATTGGAACTTTGTCGGGATCCCCAAGACCATCGACAACGATGTCGGTGCCACCGAGTATTCGGTGGGGTTCAACACGGCTTTGAGCGTGGCTGTGGAAGCCCTAGATCAGCTCACCTACACGGCCATCAGCCACAGCCGAGTCATGGTCATGGAGGTGATGGGGCGGGATGCCGGTCACATTGCCATCAGCGCCGGCATTGCCGGGGGGGCGCATGTGATTTTGATCCCGGAAATTCCCTACAAGCTGGAGAATGTCTGCAAAAGAATCCGCGACCGCAAAGAGCGGGGCAATAACTTCAGCATCGTGGTGGTGGCGGAGGCAGTTCGCACCGAGTCGGGGGAGCCGGTGACCTACACCAACAGCCTGGGGCAGTCTCTCTACGGCGGCATTGGCCATTACATCGGCAATGAGATCGCCCTGCGCACCGGCATCGAAACCCGGGTTATGGTTTTGGGCCACCTGCAGCGGGGAGGTACGCCTTCTCCTCTGGATCGCCTGCTGGGAGCAGCCTTTGGGGTGGCTGCTGTGGACTTGATCGCCCAAGGCAAATACGACCGCATGGTGGCCTGGCAAAATCGGCGGGTGGTGGATGTGCCCCTGGCAGAGGCCATCTCCCAGTATCGGCGGGTGGAGGTGGATGGGGCTTTGATCGCCACAGCCATTGGCTTGAATACCTATGTGGGCGAGGTGGATCCGCAGCTTTTGCGCAGCATTTCCCCCTGATCTTCCGGCAAAAACGACACGTGGGCAGAGACAATCTTCCAGCCGATATCGGGGAACCTGTACCCCATCTGGCTTTGGCGGCCCAAGCGAGGGATCCCGTTCACCGGACGGCGAAACTCTAAGGTGACCGAGCCGCAATCCGCCCCAAAGGTGACTACCTGCAAACGCAGCATCTCGCGGGCCAAATTCGTGGGAGGACGCCGTTGGCGAAAAGCCTTGATCTCGTCTCCCCCGTAGAGATTTTCCCCCACACCAAAGCGCACCACCGGGGGGCCATCCCAAAACAGGCGGTTCAGGGTGGGCACATCATTGCTCGTCAGGGCAGCTTCGTACTGATGGTAGAGCATGCCTCTAACCCCCAAAACCCTGAACTTTGCTGAATTTACTGAGCTTTAGGCGGTTTGGCAAAAGTCATTGAGAGGGATATAGTAGACCAAGTTTCCCCCTGATCCTTGAGTCCACCGCAACGGTTGCCGGGAAGTGAAGGGGGAAAGCGCTCGGGGGGTATTCCTCAGGGCTTTGCGGGATACCGCCTTCCTGTTTGGACTCCGTCCCGCTGACGCGAACAGAGATAGGCAGGATGCGATCGCTTCTTTCCTGAACCATGTTCAGGAGAGTTCAGCGTGAATGTATCAGTTCGGTTAGCTCTGCCACCACCTCGGGGCGATTCACCACACTCATGGGCCGGGCTCTCGTGCAATCGAAATGGGATCCTATCGGCTCCAGGAGCAGCAGGAGGTTCTGGAAGAACAGCGGGATCCCATCGTGCGGCAAGACATCTCTAGGATCTAGGGGCTGAGAACGGCTTGCAAAGACCGCACATCGCAGTAGTACACCTGATGGCGGTGGGCGTACCCCTTCAGCTCTACGGCCTGATGGGAGAAGCAGGCGGCTGCCTGCCCCAGTTGTTTGGCCAAGCAGGTGTAGGTGTCCTGGCTGACCGCCAAGTCGGCGTTGAGGGTGCGGGTAGCGCTCTCGATGCGAAAGGCCAAATTCACCGTATCTCCCAGAGCCGTATATTCTTGGCGGGTGTTGTTGCCCACCTGGCGCACGATTGCCGAGCCTGTGTTGACCCCTGCCCCCAGACGAATGGGAGAAGGCAGCGGAAACTCACCGTTCAGCTGCTCGGTCATTTGAAACAGCTTCGCTATGGCCTGCAAAACCGACTTCACATCGAGGTGAATTCCCGGCACTTCCGTGCCCAGAGAAGCAGTGTTGGCTTGGGGCACATGGAACCAAACGGCCATAATCGCATCGCCAATGTATTTATCGACAGTGCCCCCGTACTGCTGAATGATATCCCCACCCCGCCGGAACCAATCGCCCATCACCTGGGAAAGCAGGCGCTCGTCCAGTTGTTGAGTCAGTTGTCCGTAACCTCGCACATCCACCACCGCCACCGAGATCAGCCAGCGGGTTTGTAAAACCAGGGTGTCCGAAGGTTTGGCCGCAGGGCTGGGTTCCGAGCTGGCCAGGGATCCGCTGTGGAACTCGAGCTGGGATTGTCCAAGGGTGAGGTGATCCCCATCCTGCAGCAGGGTGGGAATGCTGACGCGGCGATTGTTGACAAACGAGCCGTTGCGGCTGCCCAGATCGATGAGATAGATGCTGTTGTTGTCGAGGTATTGCAGCAGGGCATGTTGGCGCGAAACGCTGGGATCGCTCAAGACGATGGCGTTGTCTTCATCGCGGCCTAGGGTCCAAGCGGTCGCTCCCGAGAGAATGTGTTTCCTCTGGCTGCCATCCGGCTCTTTTAAGATCACGTAGGGCGCGGCGGTGGCGGCAGATTCGCTCGTGACGCTCATGATGGGATAAGTTGTAGACGCGACCACACTTCAATAAATACGATACCCCGCTCCCCTTCGGTTGATCGGGAAGATGCCTGGGCTGGATTTCTAGGCTGTCTTCGTCGAGAGATGGAGGTCTGAGGATGGGCTTGGCGGGGGGCCAACCCGACCGATATCATTTTGTGTAGATACGTTAAGGTCTATGCTGGATCCCTTCCATCCCATTCCCGCTGAGCAACAGCCGCTCCGGCAATATGCAGAGCTGAGGGAAGCCTTTCCTTTTTCCTGGCCTGCTTTGGGGTGGATCCCTTACTTAAAACGAATCTTTGGGGTTTGGGGAGCTGTTGTGCTGGCGGTTTCCCCGCTGGTTTGGAGCAGCTTTGCCGGAGATTGGGGCCACTTTGTCTCTGGGTCGGTGCTGGGGGCCAATGTCTTGCTCGGCCTGGTGTTGCTCCATCTCTACTTGGGATGGGCTTATGTGCGGCGGCGCTTGGTACAAGCCCAGATTCCCTATGAAGAAAGTGGCTGGTACGATGGGGCGATGTATGCCAAGTCAGAAGAGGAGCTGGCTCAGCATCGGCTGATTGTCAGGTATCAGATTGATCCTGTGTTGCAGCGCCTGCGACGGAGCTTGTGGGGCGTGGTGGGCTTGAGTGGGTTGGTGGCCCTGCTGTGGCCTCTGGGGTAGGCAGTTGGTTGGCTGTTTTTAGGATCCCGGACAGTGCACATCACTTCTGATCTGGCTCAAACCTTGCGACCCACCGCTGTGGCCATCGGGAACTTCGATGGCTTGCATCTGGGCCATCAGAAGGTGCTGCAGCCGATTCGAGATTCTCTTCAGGGGGTACGTACTGTCCTCACCTTTCATCCCCATCCCCAGGAAGTCTTGACGAGGCGGCCTCAGCTGTTGCTCACTCCCCCTGCCGAAAAGCTGGATCTGTTGGCGCAAATGGGCTTTGAGCAGGTGGTACTGCTCCCCTTCACCCCTGCATTTGCCTGCCAGCCCCCCCAAGAGTTTATCCGAACGGTACTTGAACAGGGCCTGCGCGTTCGCCATCTCAGCGTCGGTTGGGATTTTTGCTTTGGTCACCGTCGCTCCGGCAACGCCCAAACGCTCCAGGCTTGGGGATCCGAGCGCTGCATTCCGGTGGAGGTGATCCCGGAGGCGAAACTGAACGGGGAACGGGTGAGCAGCTCTCGCATTCGAGCTGCCTTGGCGACTGGGGAGGTGTCCACCGCCGAAGCGCTCTTGGGTCGTCCTTACCGGCTAACGGGAGAGGTGGTGCAAGGGGATCAGCGGGGCCGACAACTGGGCTTTCCCACCGCCAACCTCCGCTTGCCTCCGGAGAAGTTTTTGCCCCGCGATGGGGTGTACAGCGTTTGGGTGGATGTGCCTGCTGCTGCGGCAGCTCTACCTGGGGTGATGAACATTGGCCATCGGCCCACGTTTGCCGGTTTACAGCACACCGTCGAGGTGCATCTATTGGATTGGACAGGAGATCTCTACGGGCAAGAGGTGCGGGTGGCGCTACGGGGCTTTATCCGCCCAGAGCGGAGATTTCCCACGGTGGCAGATTTGATTCAGCAAATTCAGCAAGATTGCCAAACAGCCCGCCAGCAATTGGGTTTGGCTGAGCAAGTGGGTATGGTGTAGGGGGATCTATGCCGAAGAGAGCTCGCAAGCGCCAAGGCTCACCCAGGCGCTGGTGCCATCTCGCCAGTATTCTTTTTTCCAGATGGGGGCGTTGTGCTTGAGGGTGTCGATGGCAAATTGGCAGGCAGCAAACCCTTCGGCCCGATGAGGGGTGCCCACCGCCACCAAGACGCTGATCTCGCCAATGCGCAGCTTGCCGATGCGGTGGTGGATGACCACACTGTTGGCATCTGGCCAGCGCTGCTGAATTTGTCGGGCAATATCGGCGAAGACCTTCAGAGCCATGGGCTCGTAGGCTTGGTATTCCAGGTAATCGACAGGGCGGCCATTGGTGTTGTCTCGAACAGTGCCGCTCATCACCACCACAGCTCCATTGCCCGGCTGGGAGGCCTCTTGGTGGACACGGTCGATGGATAGGGGAGCCAGGGTAATCTGGAAGGAAGTCTTCAGGACGGTCAGGAGCATGACTCTAGTCAATAATAAGCTCAACTATACTGAAAATAATGTATAATATGTTCAGTACGGATTACTACCAGTTGATCTTTCTGTTTACTTTCGAGTCTGCCAACATGGTAGCCAAAGCAAAGCAGAAAATTGGTAGTAAGACGACACGGAAACTGCGCTTTGGGTATTCTACTCAAAGCTTTGCGGGATACCGCCATTCTGTTTGGACTCCGTCCCGCTAACGCGAATGGAAACAAACAGAATGCTATCGCTGCATAGTTGAACAGTGATGTTCAGCAGTGTTCAGCGTAAATGTATCAGATTCATGATGGCCCAATAAGGGATCCCCACAGCAATGCTATCGCTTCTGACCATTCCACCGTAGCCCCGTAGGTGTCCCCCGTGTGCCCTCCCAACTGGCGGTAGATCCAGTAGCCCACGGCCCAAGCCCCCAGGGCGGATCCCAGCGTCCAGAGCAGCAAAGGGGGCCAAGCCAAGATCCCAGCCCAGCCCAACCCCCCGGTGATGGCCAGCACAAGCAGAGTGCCCGGCCACAGGGATCCCGGCAAGGAGGTGGAGTCCTTGAGGAAGCGGGCGGATCCCTGCTCTCGCAGATAGGGGTACAGGGCAATGGCGAGCAACTGGCCCCAACGCCCCCAGGCGGGCACCAGCAGCAAGAGGGGCCAAGCTCGAACGCTGCTCAGGGCAGCAAATTTCAGCAGCAGCAGCAGCACCAAGGCCAGTACCCCATAGGCCCCGGTGTGGCTATCGCTCATCACCTGCAGACGGCGACGGGATCCCTGCAAGTCAGATTTTTGCCCATCCTCAGTTGACCGTTCCGGATCCCCTTTGTAAGGATTCTTGTGGACATTGATCGCCAAGCCATCGGCAGTATCGGCCACCCCGTCCAGGTGCAGTCCACCGGTCAAGAGAACCCACAGGGCCAAGAGCAAAGCGGCCCGCACCGGATTGGGGAAAATCTGCAGCAGGATCCCAGCCAGGGAGAGGATCCCGCCCAGCAACACACCTACCCCTGGCAGCCAGGCGGCAATGCCCTCAAACGGCAAGTCTCCGACCCACCCCAGAGGCAGGGCCGTGTAGAAAGTCAAGGCTGCCCAGAAGCGCCGCAATCGCTCAGTCCTTGAGTCTGTGTAAAGGGATCCGCCAATCCAGCCCTCTGGGAGAGAAAATAGGAATCCTTGCGAACGGTGCGCCCCACCACAATGGTGAGCTTGACAATGGTGAGCTTGGCCACCAAAGCTCCGATGGCGCCCACCGCGGCCAACACCAGAAAGAGGGCTGCTTTTTCAGAAAGACTGGGATCCGCGGAGTCTGGTTCGAGTTCATGCAGAAGATCCTCCATCGCGCGGGTTGGCAGTTCCAACTCAGTCTGCCTTAGGGGGCCGGGAACTCTCTTGGATCCCTTGCCCCGGCTCTCTATCGAAGCTGGAACAGACCGCAGAGTTAGCGGATGTATTCCTTCAACACGCTGTTGCGGTTGGGGTGGCGCAACTTGCGCAGAGCCTTAGCCTCGATCTGCCGGATTCGCTCACGGGTGACATTAAAGATCTGGCCGATTTCCTCCAGAGTTTTCATGCGGCCATCATCCAAGCCGTAGCGCAACTTCAACACATCCCGTTCGCGGGCGGTGAGGGTTTCCAAAACGCTTTCCAGATCTTCTCTGAGCAAGACTTTGGCCACCCGATCCTCCGGCGTCTCCCCATCCGACTCGATAAAGTCTCCCAGCCGAGAATCCTCTTCCTTGCCGATGGGGGTTTCCAAAGAGATGGGAAGCTGGGCCGACTTGGCGATAAAGCGCAACTTCTCGATGGTGATCTCCATGCGGGTGGCGATCTCCTCTTCGGTGGGCTTGCGGCCCAATTCCTGGGAAAGCAACTTGGTTACCTTTTTGATGCGGGAGATCGTCTCGTAGAGGTGGACAGGCAGGCGAATGGTGCGGGATTGGTCGGCAATGGCGCGGGTGATGGCCTGTCGAATCCACCACGTCGCATAGGTAGAGAACTTGTAGCCCTTCTCGTGGTCGAATTTCTCGGCTGCCCGAATCAGGCCCAGGGATCCCTCCTGAATCAAATCCTGAAAAGACAGGCCCCGGTTCATGTACTTTTTGGCGATGGACACCACCAAACGCAGATTAGACTGCACCATCTTTTCTTTGGCCCGCCGCCCCCGATGCAACCGCCGCCGAAATTCCGGCAAGGACATCTTGACCTCTTCTGCCCAGAGGGTGTCCGGCACCTCTTCTGGGTCTGACCAGAGGCCCATACGCTGAAAAACGGCCTCGCGAGCGCGCTCTAGCTCCAGCAGATCGGCAATTTTTCGGGCCAGCTCGATTTCTTCATCGGCCCGCAGCAGCCGAATACGCCCAATTTCCTGTAAGTAGACCCGGATAGAGTCATCGGTGTAGGGCTTTTTCTTACTGGCAGCTTTGCGCTTTGAGCGACCTTTGGCACCGGCGGCGGCAGTCTCTCCATCCTCCTCTGCTGCCTCTTCGTCGTCGTCATCCTCATCAAAAGCATCAGTGTCACCGGTATCCAGTTCGCTCTCGAGGGTATCTGTCTCCGTGTCCAACTCCAGGGTGCCAGAAGGTGGATTTTCCAGATCCGATTCGAGAAGAGCTGTTTGACCAGATTTCACCAATTCCTTTGCTTGAGCCATGCTGAGTTCCTCGTGATCCTAATCACAGACAACTAAAGGTGACTAAGGGAGCTTAGACGCCAAAGGGAGAGGAGCAAGTTGCAGCCCTGCTGCATCCCACAACGCCAGAGTGAGGGAGCCGATATCCGCAAGCCAAAGCCTGAGTTGCCCTAGGCAAGCCTGCCCGCTTCTGGATAACCGATTGCTCGGGTCAATCTGGAAGCAGATATCGCTCATGGGGCTCAACTGAACTGGCGCAAGACCCGTCATCTTGGTGGGCGGAACCTCTCAAGATGGCGAGAGGTGGATCTTTCTCTTCGCCAATCCTGCGACGGGGTGCGAGGCACTTCACTGGGGGGGCGGAACATTCAGCACCTCAACCACTCCAACCCGCGAGGAGAAGATCGCTCTACAGCAGGCGGCAAGTGACCCTGGGAGGAACACTTGCGAGCAACTGTAGCCGTTCACACCAAAACGTCTTCCCTAAATTAGCCCGACCTGGGGGAAACAGCAACGGGGCAGGCAAAGAAAATGTTAAATTCACCTCAACAATGGCCAAGATGGGATCCCTGGCCCCTCGGCCTAGTCCGAGCAAATGGCTCGATGCTAACTTAAATCAGACTCTAGGTCGATGACACCCTGCCTGACTTTGACTTCTATGACCCATCCCTTCCTGCAGCATCTCCAGGAACGTGTGATTGTCTTTGATGGGGCGATGGGATCCTCCCTGCAAGCCCAGAACCTGACCGCAGCGGATTTTGGTGGGCCGGAACTGGAGGGCTGCAACGAGATGCTGGTGCTGACCAAGCCGGAGGCGGTGGAACAGGTGCACCGGGGCTTTCTGGAGGTGGGGGCAGACGTCATCGAGACCAATACCTTTGGGGCTACCTCCATTGTTTTGGCCGAATATGGGATCCCGGAAAAAGCCTACGAGCTGAACGTGGCGGCGGCGCGACTGGCCAAGCGGGTAGCAGCCGAGTTTGCGACGCCGGAAAAGCCCCGTTTTGTGGCCGGCTCCATTGGCCCCACCACCAAGCTGCCCACCCTGGGGCACATCAGCTTTGATGAGATGCGGGCTGCCTACGAGGAGCAGGTGCAGGGGCTAGTTGACGGTGGGGCGGATCTGCTGATCATCGAGACCTGCCAGGACATTTTGCAGACCAAGGCGGCCCTGGTGGCCGTGCAGCAGGAGTTTGCCCGACGCGGGATCCGCCTGCCGGTGGTGGTGTCCCTGACCTTTGAGGTGCAGGGGACAATGCTGGTGGGCACGGAGATCGGGGCGGCTTTGGCCATCCTGGAGCCCTATCCCATCGATGTGCTGGGCCTCAACTGTGCCACTGGCCCAGACAAGATGGTCGAACACATCCGCTATCTGTCCCGCCATTCTCCTTTCCCCATCTCCTGCATCCCCAACGCTGGCCTGCCGGAAAACATCGGCGGCAAAGCCCACTACAAGCTCACCCCGGAGCAGTTGCGCTTCCACCTGGAGCATCTTGTGCGGGATCTGGGGGTAGCGGTGGTGGGAGGGTGTTGCGGCACCCGTCCCGAGCACATTGCCGCCTTGGTGGAAGCCGTGCAGGGGTTGCGGCCCAAACGTCGTAGCATCGAACGGATCCAGGCTGCTGCCTCGATTTATGCCCCTCAGCCCTACCTGCAGGAGAACTCTTTTTTGATCATCGGCGAGCGGCTGAATGCCAGCGGCTCCAAAAAGATGCGGGAGCTGCTTAATGCCGAAGACTGGGACGGCCTGGTGGCCCTAGCGCGGGAGCAGGTGCGGGAGGGAGCCCACATCCTGGACGTGAATGTGGACTACGTGGGCCGGGATGGCGTGCGGGATATGCGGGAGCTGGTCTCGCGGCTGGTCACCCAAATCCAAATCCCCCTGATGCTGGACTCCACCGATTGGCAAAAGATGGAGGCGGGCCTCAAGGTGGCGGGAGGCAAATGTCTGCTCAACTCCACCAACTACGAGGATGGGGAAGAACGTTTCCTAAAGGTGCTGGAGCTGGCCAAAACCTACGGCGCCGGGGTGGTCATCGGCACCATCGACGAAGAGGGCATGGCCCGCACCGCCGACAAGAAGTTCCAGATTGCCGAGCGGGCCTATCGCCAGGCGGTTGAGTACGGGATCCCGCCCTACGAGATTTTCTTTGACCCCCTGGCTTTGCCCATTTCCACCGGCATCGAGGAAGACCGGGCCAACGGAGCAGCCACCCTGGAGGCCATCCGCCGCATCCGCCAGGCTTTCCCGGAGACCCACATTCTCTTGGGCATTTCCAACATCTCCTTTGGGCTCTCGCCGGCAGCCCGCGTGGTGTTGAACTCGGTGTTTTTGCACGAGTGCCGCGAGGCCGGCCTGGATGCCGCCATCGTCAGCGCCGCCAAGATCCTGCCCCTGAACAAGATCCCCGCAGAGCAGCAGCAGGTGTGTCGGGATTTGATCTGGGATCGGCGGCAGTTTAACGCCGTTCGCGTTAGCGGGACGGAGTCCTCGGGCATTTGCACCTACGATCCCCTGGCGCGGCTGACGGAGCTGTTTGCGGGCGTTTCCGGGAAGGAACTGCGCTCTGGCGGATCTTTTGCAGATTTACCCCTGGAGGAGCGCCTGCGGCGGCACATCATCGACGGCGAGCGGATTGGCCTGGAGGAGACCCTGGCGGAGGCACTGCAGAACTATCCTCCCCTGGAGATCATCAACACCTTTTTGCTGGACGGCATGAAGGAGGTGGGGGAGCTCTTCGGCGCTGGCAAAATGCAACTGCCCTTTGTGCTGCAGTCGGCAGAAACCATGAAAGCGGCGGTGAAATACCTGGAGCCCTTCATGGAAAAGGTGGGAGGGGAAGTGTGCAAAGGCACTCTTTTGATTGCCACCGTCAAGGGGGATGTCCACGATATTGGCAAAAACTTGGTGGACATCATCCTCACCAACAACGGCTACAAAGTCATCAACCTGGGCATCAAGCAGCCGGTGGAGAACATCATCGAAGCCTATGAAAAGAGCAAGGCCGACTGCATTGCCATGAGCGGCCTGTTGGTAAAATCCACCGCCTTTATGAAGGAGAACTTGGAGGTGTTTAACGAGCGGGGCATCACCGTGCCGGTCATCCTAGGAGGGGCGGCCCTTACCCGCCGCTTTGTGGAAGAAGACTGCCGCCAGACCTACAAAGGCCAGGTGATCTATGGCCGCGACGCCTTCGTCGATCTCCACTTTATGGATCGGCTGATGCAAGCCAAAGCTGCCGGACGCTGGGACGACCGGCTGGGTTTTCTGGATGACTTGGAGCAGGGATCCCCCTCTGCCAATGGCCAGAAAGAGGCTTCTTGGGTTCCAGAGGAAACGGATCCCAGCCTGCCCCCTGCGGAGACCACCGTGGGAGCTGCTCCCGCCCTCACCCTCTCCGAGTCCCAAGACACCCGCCGCTCTGAAGCCGTTGCCCTGGAGACCGAGCGACCCATCCCGCCCTTCTGGGGATCCAAACTTCTCGCCTCGGATCAGATCCCCTGGCCAGAGGTCTTCTTCTACATCGACAAGCAAGCCCTGGTAGCCGGCCAGTGGCAGATTCGCAAGCCCCGCGACCAGTCGGCAGAGGAGTTTGCCGAGTTTATCGCCACCCAGGTGGATCCGGTGATCGAGCGCTGGAAAGAGCGGATCCTGGCAGAAGATCTGCTGCACCCCCAGATTGTCTACGGCTATTTCCCGGCCCAGGCAGAGGGGAACACTTTGATCCTCTTCGACCCGGCCAGCTTCCCCGAGCTGTTTTCCCTGGAGCCAGGCTCCACCACCTATTTCCAACTGCCCACGGTGGAGCGCCCGCAACTCTCTCCAGGGGTGCGGGAATTGGCCCGCTTCACCTTCCCCCGCCAAAAAACCGGCCACCGCTACTGTATCGCCGACTTCTTCGCCGCTCGCTCCACAGGATTGGTGGATGTTTTCCCCATGCAGGCGGTCACGGTAGGGGCAGAAGCCACCGCCTATGCCCAGCGCCTGTTTGCCGAAGGCCAGTACACCGACTACCTGTATTTCCACGGCCTGGCTGTGACCCTGGCGGAAGCCCTGGCGGAATGGTGCCATGCCCGCATCCGGCGGGAGCTGGGGTTCGGCCACGAAGATAGCCCCGACATCCGCAAGATCCTGCACCAGGGCTATCGGGGATCCCGCTACAGCTTCGGCTATCCCGCCTGCCCCAACATCGCCGACCAACGGGTTCTGCTGCAGGTGCTCCAGGCCGAGCGCATTGGCCTCACCATGGACGAAAGCGATCAATTGGATCCGGAACAGTCCACCACCGCCATCGTTGCTTACCATCCGGCAGCCCGCTACTTCAACACTTAGGCTTAGCTTGTCGGGGTGTGGGGGTAGCTAAGCCCCGCACTGTACTCGTAGAGTCAGTGTCGGGATACAGATACCCCCACATGGTGTATGATGGGAGTACTTGCACAAAACGGCTTTTGCCAGAATCTGGTGCAACTACGCGGTAGGGCATTCCGTGTCTGCTCGTGGAGGGTTCTTGCGTAGGCTCCCCGTTCGTGTCAGCGGTGCGTAGCACTTTGAAGCGAGAAGCCCACGCTGTACCCGTAGGGTCAGCGATGGGAGTATGTCACGCCCTCATCTCCAACCTCTCTCAGGGGGAGAGGGGGAACTGTCGAGAACGGCTAGCGGGATCCCAGGCGGGAGCGGCTGTTCGCGTCAGCGGTGCGGAGCACTCCGCAGGGGGAAGCCCACGACCAAGATCAAGGTAACCAGAATGATCAAGGTGGAGAGGGCATTGATTTCCGGGGTAACTCCTCGTCGCGCCGTGCTGTAGATCAAAATTGGCAAGGTCAGGCTCTCCGGCCCACTGGTAAAAAAGGAGATGACAAAATCATCTATCGAAAGGGTAAAAGCCAGCAAAGCGGCAGCCTGGATCCCTGGCATGGCCAAGGGCAAGGTGACATAGCGTAGCTTTTGCCAGGTGTTTGCATAGAGGTCATAGGCTGCTTCTTCCAGGGCGGGATCCAAAAGTTGGAGACGGCTGCGCACCACAATAGCCACAAAAGCAATCTGAAACGTAATGTGGGCCAAGATCATCGTCCCCAAGCCCAGCTCAAAGAGGCCCGTGTAAAAGCGCACAAACTGGTAGAACAGCAGCAGCGCGATGGCCATCACAATATCGGGGACGATCACCGGCAACAGCATCAGCCCCTGCAGGATCTTTTTACCGGGGAAGCGATAGCGATACAGCCCATAGCCCAGCAGGGATCCCAGCAGCGTGCTGACCAGCGTGCTGACCAACGCCAGAACGAGGGTATTTTGCGTGGCCTGCCAGACCAGGGCATTCTGAAACAGGGAAAGGTACCAATCGAAGGTAAAACCTGTCCACGCCAGGCCAAAGCGGGCTCGGTTAAAGGAGTAGACGGCGATCAGCAGAATTGGCAGGTAGAGAAAGCCATAGATGGCATAGCTGACTCCCCGCAGCCAGGTGGGTATCCTTGCCAACATTCGGCCAACATTCGTGTGTGGTATCTCAGTTGTCTCTATCCCACTGTAGAGCAGACCGCCAAAATTGCAGCAACTCCCTAGGCTTTATACACCCGCCTACAACCCTGTCCATCACGCTAAAGTCCGTTATCAATGGGATATCAATGTGAGGTTATCTGTGGCTGGATTTGTTGAATTGATGATGGGATCCCTGAAGCTGTAAAGACGGCAATCAAAGAACGTGAGCCAAACGAAATGTTTTGCTGTTCGCGTTAGGGGGACGGAGTCCTTGCCTTATTCGGGCAACCCGATACCTGTGACTGGGAAATTGGCAGCACAGGCATTCCCCAACGCCGGCAGTGGGCACTTCCGCGAGGATTGCTAAACTTAGGCTCGGAGTGGTGTGAAAAAGCTGCAACCCATGCCCAAAAGCAGTTCTGGTCGTGTTCGAGAAAAACAAAATCCAGAGGAACCGCACGCGAAAACCAAGGGTATGTCTCGGCCTGTCGGTCGCGTCAGCGGGACGGAGTCCAAACCGTTGCGGTGGGGCAATACAGCCTACTGGGAGGCGGCTGGGCTGATGTTGCTATGGATCCTGCTGATCGTCTATCGCTGGCGGGGCACCCTGCTGATGTTGATCAATCCCGGCTATGTGAATGTGGCGTTGTTGGCTGGGCTATGTCTGTTGGGCTTGGGGATTGGCCGTTGGCGAGGAGCCAAAGTCCCTTCTTCTGAAGTCCATTCCTCGCTACTGGGGCCGCGGCTGGGCGCAGGACTGTTGATCCTGACGGCCCTGCTGGGGTTTTGGGTCGAGCCACGACCACTCTCCAGCCAAACTGCCCTCAACCGAGGGGTATCTCCCTATCTGGGAGCATCTCGTAGCCAGCCGCAGGCTTTTCGCCCCAAGCTCGACCCCCGTCAGCGTACTCTGCTGGACTGGGTGCGCACCTTGGATGTTTACCCGGATCCCTACACCTATGAGAACCAGCCGGTGCGGGTGCAGGGGTTCGTCATTCCCGACAAGCAACCCGACCATTTTGTTATTGCCCGGTTTTTGGTTAGCTGCTGTGCTGCCGATGCTTACCCTGTGGGCTTGCCGGTGCGCTGGCCAGAGGCAGAGCAGTTAACTGCCGACAGTTGGCTGCGTCTGGAGGGGCGCATGGCTGTGGAGCAGCGGGATGGCCAATCTCAGTTGGTAATCGCTGCCGAGCAGGTGGAGCCGATACCGGTGCCGCCAAACCCCTATGCCGACGAGTGAGAGTAGGCGCTCAGATATCGGTTTCGCTCAGCTTAGCGCTCAGGTAATCGAAGGGCTCGGCCACAAAGCTGTAGTCTTCGCCAGAGCCAAGCAGCTCCAGGGTGCGGGTTTTCATGTTTTGAATGCCAATCACCGTCGGGGCGATGGGCACACCGAGGGAGTTGTAGGTCTCCCGCAAGCCCGCCAACACCCGCTCATCCAGAATGCTGTTATCGGCAGCCACCAGCGCGTAAGAAGCGTAGCGCAAGAAGTAGTCCATATCCCGCAAACAGGTGGCGTAGCGGCGGGTGGTGTAGGCGTTGCCTCCCGGACGGATGAGATCCGGCACCTGGGCGAACATGGCCGCAGCAGCCGTTTTGACGATATCCACCGAGTTGAGATTGATCACGTTTACGGCCTTGATGCGCCGCAGCCCAGAGTCGTAAAAAGCCTTGAGCGCATCCATTGCCTCCCGATCCAAGTAGCGGCCCGTCAGGTCGTAGGTTTTGATCAGCGTGGTTACGGCATCCCGCATATCCCCAGCTCCATTCTTGTGACTTTATTTTGTAAAGTAGCTTGAGATGAAAAAATGAGAAGAGATTTTGCCGGACAACATCCAAAGGTCAGCCCTGGAGAATTGAACCAGAGCCCGGCAACGGCGACGCTTCAGGCTCCCCTTCGCCCTCAGAAGTTTAGCATGCGGGGGTTTCTTTCCCACTTCCCTCTGAGACAATGGCCAATGTTGTTACAAAAATGTAACCTTTCTGCAACACTCTAGGGATCCGGCGGCAACACCCGCAGCGGCTTGAGCTGGCCTGCCTGACCATACCCCAAGCCCAAAAACTTGCCCGCCTCGTCCAGCACCCGCAAAGTAGGGGCATCGACAACAGGCCGGTCGAGGGGAATGGCCTGACCCTGCAGCCACTGCTCCGCTTTGGCGGAAGAGAGTTCTACTGCCTCCCAATCGGCAAATCCCCACTCAATGGGCAGCAGGGCGGCAGCGGGATCCGCGGATCCCTGCCATTTCTCCAGGGGCAGGCTTTCTGCGATGCGAAAGGGGCCACTTTGCAGCCGTCGCAGCCGGCTCATCAGCCCTCCACAGCCCAATTTTTCCCCCACATCGCGGGCAAGGGCACGGATATAAGTGCCGGGGCCACAGGCAATTTCTAGATCCACTTCCGGAAAGTCTCCGGCTCGCCAGCCCAGGATGCGCAGTTGCCGAATGACCACCCGTCGGGGTTCCAACTGGAGTTCCGCAGCCTCCACGCCGGCCCGGGCCAACTGGTAGAGCTTTTTCCCCTGCCGCTTAAGGGCGCTGTAGAGGGGCGGTACCTGCCAGATCTCGCCGGTAAACTCCCGCAAGCACTGCTCTACCTGCTCGCGACTCAACCCAGGACAAGGGGATCCCACCCGGATCTGCCCTTCGGCATCGTCGGTGTCGCTGCGCTGTCCCAATCGGAAGGTTGCTTGATACACCTTATCCCCCGACAAAAACGACAAAAAGCGTGTTGCCCGTCCCACCGCAGTCGGCAAAACCCCCGTTGCCGCCGGATCCAAGGTGCCCCCATGCCCCACCTTGCGGGTGCGCAAGACCCGCCGCACCACTGCCACACAGTCGTGGGAGGTGAGCCCCGCCGGCTTGTCCAGGTTGAGAAAGCCCTCCAGGGATCCCATGCCAGGCATAATATGCATCAACAGTTAAGATTTGTAACTGAGCTGCCCCAGCGCTTAACATGGGGTTAACTTCCGTCTCCAAGTTTGAAGCACCTATGGCTCAGTCTGACCTGTTCTTTCAGCCTATCTGGCAACGCCTCCTGATGATTGCCCCCTTTTTCCTGTGGGGCTCGGCGATGGTGGTGATGCGAGATGCCCTCTCCGAGACCACCCCCCTCTTTATTGCCATTCTGCGGTTGTTGCCGGCAGGGATCCTGGTTCTTGCCTTTCGGCTCTGGCAGGGGCGGGGTTCTGCGTCTCACGCCTGGCATCCCAGAGGGCTGCGCGGCTGGCTATGGGTGTTGGCGTTTGCGCTGGTGGATGGCACATGTTTTCAGGGATTTTTGGCCCAAGGGCTGAAAGAGACAGGGGCGGGCCTGGGATCCGTGCTAATCGACTCGCAGCCGCTGGCGGTGGCTTTGATGGCCACCTGGTTTTACCGCGAGCGGATGGGATCCCTAGGCTGGCTGAGCCTGGGGCTGGGAGTTTTCGGCATTGGCCTCATCGGCCTATCCGGCGAGGGATCCCTGCAGTTGGGGGCCGGCGTCGTTTGGATGTTGATGGCCTCCCTGTCGATGGCCATCGGCACCGTGATGATGCCCAAGGTGGCGGAGGTGGCAGATCCGGTGCTGGCGACGGGCTGGCACATGGTGTTGGGCAGCCTGCCGTTGATCCTGCTGTCAGCACTAACAGAAACCCAGCAATGGCAACACCTGAGCGGGATCCACTGGCTGGGCCTCCTCTACGCTTCGGTGATGGGGAGCGCCTTGGCCTATGCCCTCTTCTTCTATTTCGCCTCTCAGGAAAACCTCACCGAGTTCAGCTCCCTGACCTTCCTCACTCCCATCTTTGCCCTGCTGTTTGGCAGCACCTTTCTGGGGGAATCGCTGACGCGGCTGCAATGGCTGGGAGTGGGCATCACTCTGGTCTGCGTGTATTTGATTAACCACCGGCAAGAATGGCAGGAGCGCCTGCGCCTAGGCTGGAAAGGGATCCTCTCAGAGCTGGGTTTAGACTGGCTGGTGAGCGCCTTGAGCACCGTCGAGATCCGCGATGGCAACCCCGACTGATCCCATCAAAGCTTGGGCAGGGATCCCTTAGGGGGGCAAGAACCCCATGGCCTCTCTCACCCTTTGTAGCGTTTGCTCGGCGATGGCCCGGGCCTTAGCGGCATTCTCCCGAATCAGAACGAGCAGGTGGTCGGGGTTGCTCCACAGTTCCCGGTAGCGCTGCTGAATGGGCTCCAGGGCAGCGATGATGCTGTCGGCAAGGAGGGGCTTGAACTGCCCCCACCCCATCTCGGCACACTCAGCCGCCACCACCTCCTTGCTTTTGCCGGAGGTGAGCATGTAAATCGTCAACAAATTGTGGGCTTCGGGACGAGCCGGATCGTCAAAGGCAATGCCCCGAATGGGATCGGTCTTGCATTTTTGGATCTTCTTGCGGATGGTATCTGGGTCATCCAGCAGATGGATACGGCTGAAATCCGAGGGATCCGACTTGGACATCTTGCGCGTACCATCGGTCAAGCTCATTACCCGCGCCCCCTCCGGACGAATCAGGGCCTCCGGGATCAGAAACACCTCTCCAAAACGGTCATTGAAGCGGCGAGCGATGTCCCGACACAGCTCAATATGCTGCCGCTGATCCTCCCCCACTGGCACATACTTGGGTTGGTAGAGCAAAATATCCGCCGCCTGCAAAATCGGGTAGCTGAACAAGCCAACGCTGGTCTCCTCTCCCTGTTTTTCTTTCTTCTCCTTGTATTGGATCATGCGCTCCGCCCAGTTCATGGGGGTGATGGTGTTGAACAGCCAGGCCAGCTCCGTATGGGCAGGCACGTGGGACTGGACGAACAGCACACAATGCTCCAGGCTGAGACCGCAGGCCAAATAAAGGGCAAACAGCGAACGGGTTCGCTCCCTCAGCAGCTTGGGATCCTGAGGGACGGTGATGGCGTGTTGATCGACGATGCAAAAAAAGTTCTCGTAGTGCTCCTGCTCGGCCACCCAGTTTTTAATTGCCCCCAAGTAGTTGCCCAAATGCAGTTCGCCAGAGGGCTGAATGCCGGAGAGGGTGCGCGGCTTGGCCATAGGGAAAGCAAATCTCAAACGCCAACAAGACGGAGGACAAGAGCAAGGAAAGTCTTTTTCAGGATATCAAGAGAGGCGCAACCCGTTGGTTCATGATGGAAAAAAGACGCCCAACCCCACACCATGTCAGACTCTGAACCGGAACTGTTGCGTGCTGCCAACCACTATGTGCTGCTGATACCGGGCTTGCCGGAGCAATTTCTCAGCCCTGAGGAATTGCAGGAGTTTCTCGTGCGGCTGTTGCAGGAGCATCCCCACCTGGTGGATGCAGATCTGGCCCGCTATCCCACCCCTCAAGCGCAGGCACAGCGGCTGATCGACACCGCCTGTGAGATCGAAGTTTCCCCCGGCGAAACCGTGCAGTGGCATCCTGTGCGCCTGAGCAAGCGCTCCTCGACACGGTCTTAACAGGCTCGGAAGTTCCTTGGCCAAGCCGTTCGCAGCCTCGTTGCAGCAGCGTTGCAGTTCCCCTCCCGCAGGCATAGCAAAAACCTCACCAGAGGTGGGGCGGGCAGTACGGGGTTGTGTTTCGGATCCCGCCTTGGGCGTGATACAACGCAAGAGTAGAGATCCTTAGTCCTAAACTTAAAAGGGGTCAGCCATGCCGCGCAGCATGAAGAACGACAACTTCATTGACAAGACCTTCACCGTCATGGCCGATCTAATTCTGAAACTGCTGCCAGGGGTGAGTTCCGAGGAAAAGAAAGCCTTTGCCTACTACCGGGATGGCATGGCCGCTCAGAGCGAAGGAGAATACGCCGAGGCCCTAGAAAACTACAGAGAAGCCCTCGCCCTCGAGCAAGGGGAAGAAGACCGCAGCTACATTCTCTACAACATGGGCCTGATCTACCAGAGCAACGGCGAGCTTGACAAAGCCCTCGACCACTACCACCAAGCTCTGGAGTTAAACCCAAGACTTTGCTCTGCCCTGAACAACATTGCCGTATTGCTGCACCACAAGGGCGAGCTGAGCCTGCAAGCCGGGGATGAGGAAACAGCAGAGGCCCTGTTCAACGAGGCTGCCCAGTACTGGATTCGGGCCATTCGCATTGCCCCCAACAACTACATCGAGGCCCAAAACTGGCTGAAAACCACCGGGCGCGCCAACCTGGAGGTGTACTGAGCTTTCCTGCAGAAGGACTCCGTTCCGTTAACGCGAACGGTTGATCTCGGCTACCCTGGGCTAAGTCAAGTCGATAATCTGGGAGCCGGAGGAGAGGATGCTGAAACGGGAAGAAGTCCAACATGTTGCTCACTTGGCTCGTCTGGAGCTGACCGAGGAGGAAGAGATCCAGTTCACAGAGCAGCTAGCAGACATCTTGGCCTACGTGGAGCAACTGAAGGAGCTGGACACGGAGGGGGTAGAGCCCACCTTTCATGTCCTGGACATGGAACTGCCCACTCGCCCCGATGAAGTCGAGCCCTACCCGGATATCGAAGGGATCCTGGCCAACGCCCCTGATCGAGCTGACATGTTCTTCAAGGTGCCTCGCATTTTGGAAGAAGAAGACTGACATGGGTCGGCAGGGATTCGAACCCTGGGCCAATCGGTTAAAAGCCGAGTGCTCTACCGCTGAGCTACCGACCCAAGTTTGCAGCTTCTTCATATTAGCAAAGCTTCTGTCACATTCGCAAAGGTTCTGGCCGTATCCCCAAAAATCTTGCTATGCTGGACTCAAGTCAACCCTGGGGCTGTAACGGTTTCGACGGGGTGGCGAACATGGGTTCATGAGGCAGGTCGGGATTGAGCTTATCCCGTTACCACCAGGCTCAAAAAAGTACGTGCGAACAACGTCGTACCCTTTGCTCGTAAAGCAGCTGCTTTGGCTGCCTAAGGCTCAGTAACCGAAAACTTACTCTGAGCTCGAGGATCTGCTCACGACCCCGTTAAGTGGGCGGATCACAACCCCAACGGGTGCAGCTCTCTACTCTGGCTCCGTCGAGGGAGAGACTAAGATTAGGCGGAGAACTCCCATCGCCGGGATCCAAACGGCGATCCCCGCCTCGAGGGTCAAAGAGGCTAAACCTGTGAATGAGTGATCCCTCAGTACCCACCTCGGACACGGGTTCGACTCCCGTCAGCTCCATCTCCCACCAGTTAACTACGAGCCAAAAACTGCCAGCTTTCAGCCATGCCCTAGGAGCAGATCCTGCTCAGTTTCTAAAGGTTTTACGGAGCGTGGGCGAGTTTGATGACAAGGTGCCGGTTTTTGTCCACCGCAACCCAGCCCTGCTGGCGAAAGCGGTTTAGGAGACGGGTAATGGTGACCCGGGTAGTGCCGATGGCATTGGCCAAGTCCTGGTGGGTAAGGCGCACTTGCAGGCGCACCCCTGTTGCAACCGGGGATCCCAGCTCCACAGCCAAAAGGGAGAGCAACTGGCGCAGCCGATCCTCTACCCGCCGCCGTCCGGCCGAGGCGAGCAATGCTTCGGTTTGGCGCAGCCGACGCACCACCTGCTTGAGCAGCCCTTGACTCAGGATCTCTGAGGCTTCCACCTCTGCTGCCGGCAGCCGCAGCACATCAACTGCCGTCAAAGCCTTAGCTTGGTAGGGATCCAGCATCGTCAGCGGGGATCCCAGGGGCATGGAAGGGCCGGCAAACCCCAACAACGCCTCACCGCCATTGGGATAGAGGGTGGTCAACTGTACCACGCCCCGACAGACGATCACCCATTCCTCAGGAAACAGAGGGATAACCTGGCCAGGAGTGTAGGGAGATAAACTGCGGCTTCGGTAGAGGTCTTCTAGCAGCTGGCGCTCCCGTGTGGACAGGCCGGCAGCAAAATGGCTAGGCATTGCTTCAGGCATAAGCTGGCTCCGCTAGGGAAACTGGGCGCACCGGTCGTTGGGCTCCCTTCTACAAACCAACAGCAATGGTCTGGCCGTCAATGCTGAGGTGGGGGCGAGAAATAAGTGTTCCCGACAACACCTTAGCGCTTCCCTTCCAGCCTGAGGTAAAGGCAAAGTTATGCACAGGTTAAGTGTGGCTGCCCCGAGAGAATAAAGACAAAAGGAGAACCCGGCAAAGCTGCAGGGATCCGGATCCGGTAGGATCGGAAGCAGGGTGCTCCGCACCGCCGACGCGAAAGTGTTCAAGCCCTCAGGAGATCTGTCGTGACGCTGATGGTTCGTGTGATTACCCCCGACCGCACGGTTTGGGATGCCCCCAGCGAGGAAGTGATCCTCCCTGCCACTTCGGGCCAATTGGGCATTCTCACTGGGCACGCCCCCCTCTTGACCGCCATCGGCAATGGCGTTATGCGGGTCAAAGCCGATGGAAAGTGGTTGGCCATTGCGGTCATGGGCGGATTTGCGGAAGTCGAAAATAACGAGGTAACCGTCCTGGTCAACCGAGCAGAGCGGGGTGAAAAAGTGGATAAGGCAGCGGCTCAGGCCCTCTTGGACGAAGCAAGCAAAGTTTTGAATACCAGCAGCGACAAGCAAGAGCGCTTGCAAGCCAAGTTGGATCAACAGCGAGCCAGGGCCTTGATCCAAGCTGCCGAGATGGGCAGCAAGACTGGAAGCTGACCCTGTCCCGGCGCGGGATCTGCAGATGGAGCTCAAGCTGCAGGAGAGATGGAGGGGCTGAGGCGCAGCCAGGGGGCCATCTTCGATCTTTGGGGATTGGCTTTGTTAGCTAGACCGGCGGGAAGCCCCGCCTTCTGTTAGTGACTAGTGGCTGGTCACTATCCACTCACCACTATCCAGGGTGAGGGTCGGGATAAAAGGCGAGGACACGATGCTTCGTCCTTACTGGTGCTATGACCGGCGTAGCAGGATTTTATACCCTCATCATGAGAACTGCTTACCAGTATCGCTTACGCCCTACTTCTAGCCAAGTTGCTCTGATGGACCAATGGCTAGACTTGTTACGCAAGCAGTACAACTATCGCTTGGCAGAGCGCTTTGCGTGGTGGGAACACAATCGCTGTGATATCAATGCTTGTCCCTTAATCTGTCACTTGCCTGAGCTGAAAGA